>JAWOAU010000089.1:0-19559 GCA_046498385.1 Thermoplasmata archaeon
TATTTATCTCTCTTGGAAATCAAATGTATCTGGATATATGACTCTAGATACTGATCAACTTCCGTTAAGTACTATTGATCTTTTGGTACGAGGCCCAGAAAACGGGCTATGGAACAGGAGATATTGGACGAAGAACCCATCGAAGAAGACTACGACTACGAAGAAGAACTAGGAGAGGAAGAAGATTACGACTACGAAGAAGAACTAGAAGAGGAAGAAGATTACGACTACGAAGAAGAACTAGAAGAGGAAGAAGATTACGACTACGGAGAAGAGCTAGAAGAGGAAGAAGATTACGACTACGAAGAAGAACTAGAAGAGGAAGAAGATTACGACGCGGAGGCGGCTGAAGAAGAGGAAATGTTGACGAACCGGATCAAGTCAGTATACAATATGGTTTACTACGCGGAAGAGATGGATATAGATACTAGGGATACAAACGAACTCATCGCCGATGCTAGAGAAGAGGTGGATGTGGGAGACCTCGATAAAGCGGACAAACTTATCACTAGAGCGTTGGACCAAATCGTCCCCATACTGAAGGAAAAATTGGACATAGACCCGAGTGATTTTTAGACTTTTAAATAAGTAAAGAGAGAACTATAATGACGTTAAGTGTAACATTGAGTGATCCGAGATCGACGGCAAAAGTTTTAATCATTCCTTGGTAAATTCGAGAACATGAAGCTCGCTATAATAGGCCCCGGTGCACTAGGCACCTTCCTTGCAGGAATACTAGGCAAGGACCATGATATCCTGCTTCTCGGCCGGAGAGATGTAGATTTGAACAGTGTGCGTGTAAGCGGAAATACAACAGTTGAGTGTGAAGTCGAATATACAACCGACGCTTCAAAATTGACCAGGTACCAGTATATACTTTTATGTACCAAATCGTACGATACAGAACAGGCCGTAGAGGAGATCCATCCCTATATCAACAACGACGCCCGTGTAGTTTCGTTGCAGAACGGTTTAAACAATGAACTCTTAATATCAAAGTACGTGGACCCGCACAAGATCATAGGCGGAGTCACCAGCCAAGGGATAACATACGAGTCGCTGGGGCATGTTATCCATGCCGGAGAAGGTGATACCTATATCGGTCTTTATCCACATGGTAAGGATGAATATGTATCTCGATTTGCCGAATTTCTCAGAAATACGGTTCTAGAGGTCGAAGTGGTCGATAACATATACGGATACATATGGCAAAAGGTAATCGTTAACGCCTGTATCAACCCCCTTACCGCACTAACGGGCTTAAAGAATGGAGCACTGTTAGAGGATCAGGAACTCAGAGGACTGATGGAGAAAATTTGCCACGAATCTCATAGTGTAGCAATAAAGGAAACCACCCTGCCTAACGACGACCCTCTAAGAGAGGTAGAACGGGTGGCGTCTCTTACCGCCGAGAACAGATCTAGCATGCTACAAGATATTCAGCGGCACAGAAAGACTGAGATAGACTGTATAAACGGTGCCGTCGTAGATATGGCGAAAAAAATTGGGATAGAAACCCCGTTAAATCATATGCTCTATGCTTTGATAAAGGGGAGGGAACTTTATTTTAAACAAAAAACTACCGGTAAAAATTAAAAGGCACATGAGCTATAGTGCACACCATGACAAGAGAAAATATCGCTGCACTTATCCAAAAACACGAAAAAATACGGGAAGAGGGACTCAACCTTGTTGCCTCGGAGAATTGGCTTTCACAGCAAGTTAAAAAGGCTCTAGCGTCCGATCTAGCCGGTCGATACCATTCAAATTACTACGGGGGCACAATGTATACTCAAGAATTGATCACGACTGTGGAGGAGCTTGCAAAAGAGCTGTTCGATGTAAAACATGCCCTGGTTACCCCTCTTTCAGGTAACATCTGTGACCTCACCGTTCTATTCTCCTTCACCGATGTAGATGACAGAGTCGCGATCCTCCCATTCACCGCAGGTGGATACCCTCTAGGTCTTGAAAAATTTCAAAGAAAGAGAGTGTCTTTTCCTAATACACCGGGTACCTTTGATATCGATGTGCCGAGGTGTGAGAACTTGTTTCAGCAACCGGTCGCCCTCAACGTACTCGGTTCCTCTTACATCCCTTTTCCACATCCAGTAAAAGAGATATCGGAGTTAAATCCGGAAGGTCTGACCGTTTACGACGGTTCCCATATTCTCGGCCTTCTAGCATGCGGTGAATTTCAGCGCCCTCTCAAGGAAGGTGCCGAGATACTGATCGGCAGCACGCACAAATCATTTTACGGACCTCAGGGAGGGATCATATTGACGGATTCCTACGAACACGCAGAGGCCATGAGGTTTTACCTAGATGTTGACGAGAACACAGGTATAGGATTTGTAGATAATCCCCACCCGAACAGGATAGCCGCTTTAGGGGCGGCTGTGGAAGAAATGCTCGACCATCAAGACTACGGGAAAAACATAGTAGCCAACTCCAAAGCTCTGGGTCGGGCCCTTGATGAACTAGGAATCCCCATACGCTTCTCTTCTAGGGATTACTCCGAATCTCATCAACTGTTCTTCGACATACCCGCTGAAAAGGGACCTTTCCTCTGCCAACTGCTTGAAGAAGAAGGTATATTCATAGATGTCAGCGGCAGGTTCGGCACCTCAGAAGTCACCCACAGGGGTATGACTCCTGAGGATATGGACGAAATCGCTCACAAAATAGCGGATGCGTTTCCCTCAAATTTAAGAGCATGATTAAAATATGAGTGAATCATGTGATATCAGGCATTAATATGGAAAACAAGCTGAGCTTACCAAAAGATATAGATTCGATTGCTCTGAAATTTTTAGACCTCCGAGGACGGGTTAGAGAGATCCGTATACCCCCCGACATGTTTCCTCTAGTTGCGGAAGATGGGGTAAGCTTTGACTCCTCCAACGTTGGTTTTACCGATGTCTCTCAAAGCGATATGGTGGTGGTCCCCGATCCAAAGGCCTTCAACCTGATGGATTACGGAAACGAAAAGATAGCGGTTTTCCTATGCGAGATGTACTGGCCCGACGGAAGCTATTTCAAGGGTGACCCACGATATATGCTCAAAAACACCCTTAAAAAACTGGCAGATAAAGGCATCTCCGTAAGGATAAAGGCCGAGTATGAATTCCATCTGCTCCACAAAGATACCTACGAACCTATAGATAAAGGTAGGTATATCGACGGGCGTACGGAATACAGCAGTTTGATAAGCAAGATATCTCGCTCTTTGGCAGGTTATGACATTCCTGTAGAGAAGATACATCACGAAGCAGGGGGCGGACAGTATGAAATAGAACCTCTGCCTTATAACGACCCTATCAAAGCGGCGGATGACTTCATCTTGATAAAGGAATTGATTAAAAAGATTGCCAGGGATAACGACATGATAGCTACCTTTATGCCAAAACCCGTATCTAACGAACCGGGCAACGGGCTCCACATCCACATATCCCTTGTACAGGACGGCGAGCTCATGTTTTCACCCGGTGAATTGAACGATGCGGCCAAAGGCTTCATCGGAGGATTGTTAAAGCACGCTCCAGGACTGTCTGCTATCTGCTGCCCCACCATCAACTCCTACAAACGGTTGGTACCGGGTTACGAAGCACCTGTTTACATCTGTTGGGGCGGTGAAAATCGCAGTGTACTGGTACGCATACCTTCCTATGGTAACAAAGAAGAGAAAAAGGGGCGTATCGAATACCGAGCCGGTGATGCATCTGCCAATATTTATCTTCTTATGAATGCAATGATATCCGCAGGTCTGGATGGTATGAAAAGGGGACTAGATCCGGGCCAGGAAATCGACCAGGACCTCTTCGCTCTACGGGAAAGCGAGATACAAGAATTGGATATAGACACTTTACCTACCAGTCTGCAGGAATCTCTCCACCATCTGGAAGAAGACGATTTTTTGATGCAGACCCTGGGAGAGAGTGCTCAATACTACTTAAACGAAAAAAGAAAGGAGATACTTGATTTCAGTCGAGAGATAACTCAGTGGGAAATAAACTCCTACCTAGAGTATTGACCGTGAACTTCATATGCCACCTTTTCTATACGAAACGATATGGAAGCCATAAGAAAGATAGAAGGCACAAAGAAGGACCGTAGTGTAAAACTGTACGCACTGAGTACTTGTGGTTGGTGTAAGAAGACCAAGAAGCTTTTGAGTACTCTTGATGTTGAATATGAGTGTATAGATTTTGACCTTCTCCCGGAGGAGAAAAAGAAGCTCATAAAAGAAGAGATTAAAAACGTCAATCCAGCCATCAGCTTCCCTACCGTGGTTGTGGATGAAGGGGAAGAAATAATAGTCGGTTTCAAAGAGGATAAGATAAAGGAAGTGCTCGCCGATGAGGGATGAAGAAGGCATGCTGGAGTACGTGGAGAAGGATGCCGAAGATAACGGATATTTTCTATGCCCTGACGAGGAACTACTGGACGATCTCGTTCAAGGCCTGGTTGAGAATGAAGGAAGATACGGTTATCCGTCCTGCCCGTGCCGACAAGCGTCCGGTAAGAAGTTATACGACTCCGATATGATCTGCCCCTGCGAGTATCGGGACGCCGATGTGGAGGAGTACGGTATGTGCTACTGCGGACTCTTCGTTTCCCAGGAAGTTAGCGAGGAGCCGGACAAACTCCAACCGATCCCGGAAAGAAGACCCCCTGAAATCATCGAGGCAGGTATGGAAGCCGAAGAAGAGCCGGAACCCGTGAAGGAAGATGTGCAGGTCTGGAGGTGTACCGTATGCGGCTATCTAGCTGCGAGAGAGCTGCCTCCTCCTGTCTGCCCCATATGCAAGGCAAAGGCCGAAAGATTCCAAGAATTTGAGATGTGGAGTTAACATGAGAGCGCTAATAGTCGATGAAAAAATAGACCTCCAGGCTCTGAGGGAACTCAGTAAAAGACCACCGCTTTTCCAACAGGGTGAAAATGATATCTGGACGGATGAACATATCTCGAAATACATGCTGAAAGCACATCTTGATCCGGACCAAGATACGGCGAGCAGGGCACACGATACGATCGAGGAGTCCTGCAGATGGATCACGTCAAGATTGGATACTGGTTCAAAGGTGATAGACTTGGGTTGTGGACCGGGACTTTACTGCAAAGAACTTGCTCGACACGGTCTTAAGGTCACCGGAGTTGATTTTTCCAAAAGATCGATAGAATATGCAAGATCGAACCAAGGAGAGCACGAGGAGTACATCCTGGGTAACTACCTTTCCATCGATATACCAGGGGAGTACGATGCCGCTTTGATGATATACTACGATTTCGGAGTATTCGACAAGAACGATAGAGATAAGATGTTTAAAAAGGTGAGATCCCTACTTACGGATGAGGGAGTTTTTATCTTCGATGTCCTAACACCGGCCTACCCGGAATCGGAAAGTGAAACCACTCACTGGTCCGTAAACGAAGAAGGCGGTTTCTGGCGGCCCTACGGCTACCTTGAACTGTTCAACAGATACTGCTATCCCGAGGAACGAGCTAGAGTTGAGCAGTATGTAATAACCGACGAAAATGGTAATTCCTCCGTTTACAGGTTATGGCACCAATTTTTCACCATCACTCAGATATCCAACCTGCTCAAAAAACACGGTTTTGTGGTGGAGGATTTTTACGGTGATTTAACCGGTGGACATTATGCGCCCGACTTGGAATCCATTGGTTTGATCGCTCGAAAGATGTGATTCAAAAAAAAGATTGGGGGGAAGTGGTTTTTTTAGACCAGTTTTAGCTCTTTACCCAGCTTCTCGTAGGCGTTCAGTATGACATTCAAGTCATCCTTGGTCATGCCTGCGTTCATCTGATTGCGTATACGTGCTTTACCCCTGGCAACCATGGGGAATACTATTGCAAGTGCGAATATTCCCTCGTCGTACAACCTGTTAGCCAGTTCCTGAGCCTTATTACTATCGCCTATCATGGCCGGTATGATGGGGGTTTCACTGTTACCTGTGTCATAACCCATGCTCTCGATCTCTTTCTTGAAGTACTCGGTGAGTTCCCACAAGTTTTTAACTCGATGATTTTCCTCGTCTATCAATTCAAGAGCCGCTATATTGGTTGCCGCAACATGCGGTGGGAAAGCTGCACTCAACAGCCATGACCTAGACGTGTTGTATGCATACTTGATGAGCCACTCGCTTCCGGCCAGCATACCTCCGAAGCCGCCCAATGCCTTGGAGAATGTACCCATCTCGAAGTTTATCCTATTTTCTACATCGAATTCTTTGGCAATGCCGTGCCCATCGCCTAGCACACCCTCGCCGTGGGCGTCGTCGACGTATGTCATTGCACCGTATTCCTCCGCAAGAGCGACTATCTCATCCATCTTGGCCACATCGCCATCCATGCTGAACACACCGTCGGTGATAACGATGGCCCTGCGGTATTCTTTTTCACAGGCATCTTTCAAACACTTTTCTAATCCGCCCATATCCGAGTGAGAATATATCATCTTGTCCGCTTTAGACAGCCTCACACCGTCGATTATACTACCGTGGTTCAACTCGTCGGATATCAGCACATCTTCCTTACCGACCAACTGAGGTATCAGACCGGCATTTACGGCAAAACCCGTCTGATAGGTCATACCGGCTTCGGTGCCTTTGAACTCGGCAATCTTATCCCATAACTCCTGGTGAACATCCATGGTACCGGCTATGGACCAATCCGAGCCGGCGCCGGCGCCGTACTTTTTAACCGCTTCGATGGTCGCCTCTCGCAGCTTAGGGTGATTGGCTAGGTCCAAATAGTTGTTGGAGGCCAGCATTATGCACTCTTTACCGTCAACCTTAACATGTGCTTTGGATGGCCCCTCGAGCCCCCGTATAGTCCATGTCAATCCATCCTTCTTCATCTGTTCGTATTCCCTTTTAAGGAATTCTGTTTTCTCTTTCATTTTATCACTCCTGTGTGATCTTGAGCGACACATTCAATATATTAAACGCATCGACCGCATTCTAAACCCTACGGCAATTCAATAAAAAACAAGTATTTCTTAAATGTTTCTGATTGCATTAGAAAAAATTAACGATGCCCCCATCCGCCGCCGCCAGGTGTTTCCACCCGTAGGCGCCACCCTCTTTTAACGGGTATACTTACATGCCCACCGAGTTCTATCTCCTCCCCCTCCTTTATCATCAGGTTTCTACCTGCCAATCCGTCTCTTCCGCCCTTTAGCCCCTCTGGTCCATGAACCCGCCTTTCAGATTGGATCGATAGGTGGGCGTCCTCCAGCATTTCTATCTCTCTTACGATACCGTCTCCTCCCTTGAACAAACCGACGCCACCGGACCCTTTTCTGAGTTTGTAGCATACCACTTTTACGGGATACTCGTGTTCCATGGATTCGACCGGCGTGTTCATTGTGTTGGTCATGTGTACATGTACCCCGCTAGCTCCGTCTCCCGAAGACGACGCCCCCGCGCCTCCCCCTATGGTTTCGTAATAGGTGAACCGCCGATTACCGATGGTAACGTTGTTCATGGTACCCTGGCACTGGGCGGGCATATGGTCCGGGGATACGGACCTTAAAGCATCCAGTATTAGCTCCACTACCCTTTGAGATGTTTCCACGTTACCTGCGGATACCGCGGCAGGATAAAGGGGGTTCAGGAGGGTACCCTTAGGAACGTATATATTCAGCGGTTGGTAGACCCCTTGGTTCATGGGTATGTCCTCTGGTATAAGGCACCTTACCACATAATACACTGCTGAAAGAGTCACCGGCAGCGGTGCGTTGATGTTTCCTTCTACCTGGGGTGAAGTACCTTGAAAATCAAAGTGCATACGATCCCCATCTATAGTGAGCTCCAGGCGGAGGACGGCCTCACCCCCCCATTCCATGGAGGACGAAACGCTGTAGGTACCGTCTTCCATCTTGCTGATGGTTTTCCTGGTCCTTTCCTCGGAGTAGTCCAATGAAGCCTCGGTGAACTTCAGATGATCTTGAGGTCCGAATTTTTGGATCAACTCCAAAAGCTCTTTGGCCCCCATCTCGTTTGCCCCG
Organism: Thermoplasmata archaeon; assembly: GCA_046498385.1. Lineage (GTDB taxonomy): Archaea > Thermoplasmatota > Thermoplasmata > Halarchaeoplasmatales > Halarchaeoplasmataceae > Halarchaeoplasma. The sequence goes on from JAWOAU010000089.1 coordinate 8,034, forward strand.
ATCTGGGCACGGATATCACCCATCCTTTCCCCAGGATTCCTGGTCTCGGAGAGGGGGGCAAAGTTGTCTCGGCAGAACACGCCCTTTTTAACAATGTGGACCGGGGGGATCACAACACCTTCTTCTTCCAACTTCACACTGTCACCGGGCATGGAACCGGGTGTTAAACCCCCTACGTCGGCATGATGGGCACGGTTTACCAGGTAAGCGGTCATCTTCCCTTGGAAGAAAAATGGTTTGACTACGGTTATATCCGGGAGATGAGTGCCGCCTTTATATGGATCGTTGATCATCACCTGGTCGCCCTCGGATAGGTCGCAGGAAGATACGATCTCTTTCAAGGCACTGGGCATAGCACCTAGGTGTACCGGTATGTGCTCCGCCTGAGCGACCATCTTTCCATCTTTGCTAAAAACCGCGCATGATTCGTCCTTTCTTTCCTTTATATTGGCGGAAAAGGCACTTCTTTGTAAGGCGGCACCCATGCGTTCCGGTATACCTTCCATTGAATGCCGGATCACTTCAAAAAGAACCGGGTTCATACTCTCACCAACTCTAGTATGCCTTTTTGTTTTACACTAAAGGACCATCGAGGTGGTATCAATATGGTGGAGCTCATGTCCTCGACAACAGCCGGTCCTTTCTCCTGAGCACCTTGCGGTAGATGTTTTCTGTAGAATACACTGCACTTTTGTTCTCCTCCCGGGAACAAACATTTTCTAGGCTGTGGGTGTTCACCAGGTCCCAACAGGTCGGGCAGCCCGATAAATTCTCTCTTTTTACGATGTTCCACCCTTAAATTAACTATCTCTATATCTCCATCTTCGTCGGCGTAACCATAGTGTCTTTTATGCTCCTGGTGAAACCTTTCTTCCACATCTTCGGATAAAGGTATATTCAAGTGATGACTTTGGCCTTTGTACCTAAGAGCTAGGTAAACCCTTCTTTCTCCTTCTTGACCCTGGCTGAGTTCCTTTACTGCCTCCCACACCTCGTTTATCTTCTTTAAAGGTAACAGAAGTGTTCTAGATCTCTCGGTCACTATGTCGCCGGTAAGCATACCTAGGGCGGAAAAAACACCAGGTAGCGGAGGAACGTAAACCCGGTCTATACCAAGTTCCTCCGCCAAGTACGCGGCGTGGAGCGGTCCCGCACCACCGAATGCTAGTATGCTGAATTTAGAGGGCATCAGGCCCCTTTCAACGGTTATTTCTTTCATACAACGAGACATCTTTGAATTCGCCACCCTAATCACCCCCATGATCACCTTGTCCGTGGGCATGTTAAGTTTTTCACACAATTTATTCACAGCGGTCTCAGCCGGTTCTCGGTAAAGCTCGATCCTCCCCCCTAAAAAATAATCCTTGTCTATGTACCCCGCCAGCAGCAGTGCGTCCGTCAATGTCGGTTCGATGCCGCCTAGACCGTAGCAGGCAGGGCCCGGCCGGGCACCTGCACTTTTAGGCCCTACCCTTAGTATATCTCCGTCATCGACCCATGCCGTACTTCCACCGCCGGCACCTATCGTTACGATATCGGCCATCCTCGACTGTACGGGAAAGCCGCCTATACACCCCTGGTCTTTCCATCCTATCTTCCCGCTGATTATGGTGGCCATATCGGCACTGGTACCGCCCATGTCAAATGTTATCAAGTCCTTCGCACCCAGCACTTCAGACATATATTCTCCCCCGGCGGCACCGCCGGCAGGACCGGAATAGAAGGTATCTATCGGGTTGATGCTCGAAGACGGTTCAAGACCCCCGCTCGACTTCATCACCAACGGTTCAATACCTATGCTCTCCTTTAAACTTTTAAAATAATCCCTCACCACCGGCCTGAGATAAGCATCGAGTAGAGTGGTCACTCCCCTTTCATACTCCCTGAACTCGTTCGATACTTCATGAGAAAGAGAGTGAGGTATCCCCTGAGATCTGAATATCTCGCCGATGGTTTTCTCGTGTCCTTTGTTTTTGTATGAATGCAGGAGACAGACCGCGGCGGCACAGTTTTTTTCCTTAAGCTCCACCGCCAATTTTTTTATTTCATCTATATCGATGCTCCGATGGATTTCACCATCCGCCCCAATCCTGCCTACCACTCCATAACTATCTTCAGGTGCCAGGGGTGGTTTTGGTTTTTCGATATGAAGTTCATATAGGTTGGGACGGACCTGCCTGCCGATGAGCAGTAGGTCCTCAAAATTTCGGTTGGTGATGAACGCGGTACGTACTCCCCTGCCCTCCAAAAAAGCGTTGGTGGCCACAGTGGTACCGTGGATGAAAACGTCGCCTCCCCGGGGGAAACCTTGTATAACCGCCTCCGCCGGGTCATCCCGGGTGGAAGGTATCTTGTAGTGCTTTAAACCCTCTTCCATCACCAATATGTCGGTAAAGGTCCCGCCTACATCCACTGACACTATCATGATCAGGCAATAGGTGCTTTACGATTAAATGATTATCCCTCGGTGAAGGGATCCAAATCACTTTTTTATAGCTTGCCCATATTAATAAATAGGACGAAAATATTAAATACGATTAGCACATATGTACAGTTGTACAAGTGTTACGATAATCACCCTCCCTCCCTTTTTGTTTTGGGTGGTGAGGATTTCACCTATTTTTTACGTGATCGATGAACAATTTCTAGATCACCCGATACTGCGGCCAACCACCCCTTCCGGGTGTCCAATAAAAGTCGTCCCTTCTTATCGATGCCTTTTACCTTACCCTCCACATAAGAATCATTTTCGTGCAGGTGTACTTTTTTTCCCACCATATCCGTATTTTCCAGCCAAAGCTCTTTTACCCGGTCATACCGTCTTTCCTTGATGAGACGGTAAACATCGTCCATGGACTTCAGGAGGACTTCAAAAAAACTGTCGGTGTCGATATCCGCCCCCCTTTCTATCTTCAAGGAAGTGGCTGACCCCGTTAGATCGTCCGGGAGTTCGTTGTTGACGTTTATGCCTACACCAAGGACCAGATACTGTAGATCTCTATCTTCAAAATGCAGTTCCGTGAGCACACCAGCAGCTTTTTTACCGCCTATGAGCACGTCGTTCGGCCATTTAATACTCCCCTGGATACCGCAGCTTTTTTTCAAGGCCTCGGAAATCGATATGGAGGCTGCCATGGTTGCGAGCATGGTCGTGTCCGGTTTCATATCAGGATAAAGCACCACCGAAAACCAGAGTCCTCCCGGAGGGGAATGCCAGGATCTTTTTTTTCTTCCCCTACCCCCGGTCTGAGTTTTCGCAAGTACCACTGTCCCCTCTTCAACACCGTCCTCAGCCATCCTTTTACCGATGGAGTTGGTAGACACTACAGAGTCGTATCGAAGTACGTGTTTACCTATGGTCCTGGTAAATTCATCCGGCGAGGTCATGGACGGCTATTGCACAGGAACCTTTAAAAACGTATTCCGTAGAAAATATTGATCATGGGAGAAAAACTTATTTAACTTCCTACATGATTCGCTGTAATTATATGGCTTATGAAACTTTGGATTTAACTATAGACGGCAGCACTCTCATTATAAAATTCAACCGGCCTGATGTTCACAACGCGATGAACGATCTTATGTTGAAAGAACTCATCGCTTGTTTCAAAGAATACAAGGAGGTACGAGATATCCGAACCGTTGTTATAACTGGGAAAGGAAAGTCCTTTTCCGCCGGTGCGGACCTCAACTGGATGAAGAGTATGGTTGATTATTCCTTAGAGGAAAATATAAAAGACAGCAATCTACTTCTGGAACTCTATGATTCCATGTACTATTTTCCCAAACCCCTCATAGCGAAGATCAACGGCCATGCCTTCGGAGGCGGCGTCGGATTTATGGCTGTGTGCGACGTAGTGGTGGCGGTACCAGATGCCCTGTTTGCGTTCAGTGAGGTAAATCTAGGGATCATACCGTCGGTTATTTCAACCTATGTGATAAAGCGTATCGGCACGGCAAATATGAAGCGTCTGTTCATAACCGGTGAGAGGTTCGATTCCCAACACGGTAATAAGATAGGATTGATCGACATCGTTGTACCTCCGGAAGAGCTCGATGCGGAGATAGAAAAGCTCATCAAATTCTTGAACTCTTCGGCACCTGGTGCGGTTAAGGAGGTCAAAGAACTGATAAGAAAGTATCATGACCTATCCGCGGACGAGTACAAGAGGTTTACAGTGGAAAAGATCGCCGAACTCAGGGTATCCCAAGAGGGACAGGAGGGGATATCCGCCTTCCTTGAAAAACGAAAACCCAAATGGAGAGAGATATGATGTTAGAAAAGGTACTTGTCGCGAACCGTGGAGAGATCGCAGTAAGGATAATAAAGGCATGTCAAGAGATGGGCATAAAGACCGTAGCGGTTTATTCTGATGTGGACGAAAAAGCTCCACATGTACGCATGGCGGACCAGGCAGTGGGTTTAGGAGATCCTACTCCCTCTGAAAGTTACCTCAACATACCAAAGATGATCGAGGCGGCCCAGTCGACCGGTGCCGATGCAATCCACCCCGGTTACGGATTTCTGGCTGAAAACCCCGATTTTGCCCACAGTTGTGAGGCGGTTGACATCAAATTCATCGGACCAAAGTCTGAAATCATCGCGGATATGGGCAACAAGATAAGGGCAAAAAAGGTGATGGAAAATTCAGGGATACCCATCATACCGGGTTATCACGGCGAAAAACAGGATATATCCACATTGACGGCGGCCGGAAAAAAGATCGGCTTTCCTCTGATGGTAAAGGCCACATCCGGTGGCGGTGGTAAGGGGATGAAAATCGTCAGGTCCGAGGAGGACCTGAAAAGTGCTATAGAAGGATCCCAGCGTGAGGCAAAGTCATCCTTCGGAGACGAATCGGTCTACCTGGAAAGATACCTAGATGAGCCAAGGCACATCGAGATCCAGATACTGGCCGACGAACACGGCAACACCGTCCACCTGAACGAAAGGGACTGCTCCATACAGCGCCGGCATCAAAAGATAATAGAGGAAACACCGTCTCCCGCAGTCGACGACGAACTAAGAAAAGAGATGGGTGATGCGGCGGTAAAGGCGGCAAAGGCCGTAGGATATACCAACGCAGGTACGGTGGAGTTCATGGTCGACTCCAAGCTAAACTATTACTTCTTGGAGATGAACACGAGGGTGCAGGTGGAGCATCCCATAACCGAAGCGACTACCAGCATAGATATAGTGAAGTGGCAGCTCAAGATCGCCAGTGGAATGGAGTTGACCGTATCTCAAGATGAGGTTAAACCTCACGGACATGCAATGGAGTGCAGGATATATGCGGAAGACCCTTCCAAAGGTTTCCTCCCGTGTACGGGAACTTTGAAAAGGATGAAGGTCCCCTCGGGCCCAAACATAAGGAACGACCTAGGTATAGAGGAGGGTATGGAGATAACTCCGTATTACGACCCCATGCTGGGCAAACTCATAGTAAAGGGTGAGAACAGGCACGAATCCATTGAAAAGATGCGGTGGGCCCTTTCAAGATATATGGTGCTGGGTATAACCACCAATATACCGTTTTTAAGGGCCATCATGAATAACGAACACTTCCAGGACGGAAACATCACTACTCATTTCATCGAAAGGTACCTGTCGGATTGGACCGATGTAAAGGCCGAACTGCCTACGGAGGCAATAATTGCACTGGCTGTTTATGACCAAATGCATCCGAAGAGAGAAGAGGTAGTAAAATACAAGGAAACCGACCCTCACTCTCCCTGGAAATTCGGAGGTAAATGGAGGGTAGGTGTGTAACATGTTTCTGAGATACGAATACAACGGAAACATATATCAAGTCGAGGTTGAGCGTAAGAACGGTGAATACTACATCACCTATGACGGAGACGTTTATACCGTTACCGCCGAAGAGGTTGAAAGGGGCTATCTGAAGATCAACCTGGGCGGCAGGATAATAAAGTGTGTGGTATCACATATAGATAAAAGTAAATATGTTTTTTACAACGGCGATGTTTTTGAAGTAGAGCCCACCGAACTCACAGGGAAAAAGTTCAGCAAGGATACGGAGAGCGGAGAGGATGAATTGAAGTCCCCTATCTCCGGCAGGGTAGTCAAAATACCTGTGAAAGAGGGTGAGCTCGTAAAAACAGGTGATGAGTTGATGGTGATCGAGGCTATGAAGATGGAATATATGATCAAGGCACCTTGGGATGGTATTGTAGTAAAGGTAAACTTTTCCCAGGGAGATCAGATAGATATAGGTGAAGAAAGCATTAAGCTTTCCAAGGAGGAATGAAAATGCAGCCCATAGAAAGTAAAATAGATACGTCTACGGAAGAGTTCAAAAAGAATTACGAAAGATATGATAGATTGGTAAAAGACTTGAAAAAGAATATTTCCTGGGCCATGAAAGGTGGGGGTGAGAAGCGTATCAAGCTACACAAGTCAAGGGGAAAGATGCTTGCAAGAGAGCGGATCGAAGAGCTCTTGGATCCGAACACTCCCTTTTTGGAGTTCAATCCTTTGGCTGCCTATGGTTTATACGATAATAACGCACCCGCCGCCGGTATCGTAACAGGTATAGGTATGGTACACGGAAAGGAAGTGGTGATAGTCGCCAACGATGCTACGGTAAAGGGCGGGACTTACTATCCCATGACTGTAAAAAAGCATCTGCGCGCCCAGAACATCGCGGCGGATAACAACTTGCCCTGTATATACCTGGTAGATTCCGGCGGTGCTTTCCTGCCCATGCAGGACGAAGTATTCCCCGACAGAGAACACTTTGGTAGAATATTCTATAACCAGGCCAAGATGTCTTCTATGAACATACCGCAGATCGCTGTGGTCATGGGGATGTGCACCGCCGGTGGTGCTTACGTACCTGCCATGTCCGATGAGGCGGTCATAGTTAAAGATACAGGTACTATATTCCTGGGCGGCCCGCCACTGGTAAAGGCGGCTACAGGCGAGGAGGTGAGTGCTGAAGAATTGGGCGGTGCGGACGTACACTGCAGGAAAAGCGGTGTCGCCGATCACTATGCAGTCGACGACCACCATGCCATTCAGATAACCCGTGACGTTATGGAAAACTTGAACCGGCCTGAAAAAACATCTCTGGATTACAAAAAACCCGAGGAACCGATCTACGATCCATCAGAAATATACGGCATAATACCTGCGGATTCAAGAAAACCTTTTGAGGTCAGAGAGGTGATCGCTAGAATAGTGGACGGCTCTAAATTCCAGGAATTTAAGGAATTGTACGGTCCCACTTTGGTCTGTGGCTTTGCAAGGATCATGGGCTATCCGGTAGGTATACTAGCTAACAACGGTGTCCTTTTCTCGGAAGCCGCACATAAGGGCACTCATTTTATCGAACTTTGCTGTCAGCGCCGGATACCGCTTATATTCATTCAGAACATAACCGGTTTCATGGTGGGTAAGGAGTACGAGGCCGGGGGTATAGCTAAAAACGGCGCCAAGATGGTTACCGCGGTGGCAACCGCCCAGGTACCCAAGTTCACCGTGATGATAGGCGGTTCCTACGGGGCAGGCAACTACGGTATGTGCGGTAGGGCATACAATCCAAGGCAGTTGTGGATGTGGCCTAACGCAAGGATATCCGTCATGGGCGGCGAGCAGGCGGCGAGCGTTCTGCTGACTGTCAAACGTGACCAGCTCTGGCGTAAGGGCCGGGAGCTCACTCCCGAGGAAGAGAGGAAGATAACAAAGCCGATTACGGAAAAGTACGAGGAAGAAGGTAATCCATACTACAGCACCGCCAGGATATGGGACGACGGAGTCATAGACCCCGCGGATACACGCATGGTCCTGGGATTGGGGATCTCAGCCGCCCTGAACGCACCGATACCCGAATGGAAACCGAGCATGTTCCGTATGTAAGCACCTTCGACCCCAATCATAATATACTCAACCGACTTTCGTATCACATGGTCCAGAAAGTGGTCCTGCTTTTATCGGCCGGGATCGATTCTCCGGTTGCCGCCCACCTTTTGGCAGAGGTAGGAATGGAGGTAAAACTTCTGTATCTGGACACTCGTCCCTTCACCGACGATAGGACGGTAGACCTGGTCCATAGATTGGCGGAGCGTTTGATAAAGCTGCACCCTGATATCGAGTTTTACACGTCTGATTTTTCAGAGGTGGAAAAGGCCATCGCTGGGGAAGCTAACTCACATTTTCAGTGCATATTGTGCCGTCGGATGATGTACAGGGCCGCCGCTAGACTTGCAAAGAAGATCGGTGCCCATGCCATAGCTACCGGTGAATCTCTTGGACAGGTAGCTTCCCAGACCCTTTCAAATCTGGTTTCCGAAGATCAGGCCGTAGACATCACTATCCATAGACCGTTGATCGGTCTGGATAAGGAGGAGGTTATCCGGATCGCAAAGGAGATAAGGACCTTCGATACCTCGACACGACCGGCCGTATGCTGTATGTTAGTGCCGGAAGGGCCCCGGGTAAACAGTACGGTAAAAGAGGTAACGCGGCAGGAAGAAGGTATCAAAGTGAACAAGCTTATCGAAGGACTGATATTTGAGAAAAAAGGTGATTGAACATGTATCACGTGGCAGAACCGTGTTCGGATTCAGGAGCATACGTTGCGGAGCCGAAAACAAAAACAAAGGTCGATATGGACCGAGTAGATAAGTGGCTACAGGAAAAAGACTATCAGATGAAGTTTACGTCGGAGGTGATCGTGGTTGCAGTGCATCCTGAAGAGAAGGTGGAAGTGGGTCTGTATCCCTCAGGCAAGATCCTGTTCAAAACCACCGACAAAGAGATGGTAGACCGACTATTTGAAGAACTGGCACCGATGATGGAAGAGTATAAGGTAAGTTAACCCAGCAGTTCCTTCAGAGTATCCACCATCATCTTCACCTCTTCAACGGTATTGTAGATGTAAAATGATACCCTAGTACCTCCGTCCAAATTCTGTTTGTTGTACCAAGAATGAACGCACTGCATACCCCCTCTAGTAAGTATTTTGCTTTCTTCCAGAAACAGTGATATTTCATGACAACCTAAGGTTTGAACATTGAAGTTGAATATTCCGGATCTCAACTCCGGATCTTCGGGACCCAATATCTTCACTATGTCCTTTAATCCCTCGGTAGCTAGCTTGTTCAACTTTATCTCGTGCTTCTCTACCTCGTCCAGGCCGAGGTCGAGCAAATAATCTACGGCGGTTTTCACGCCACAAATCCCTGCATAATTCTGCAGCCCACCCTCAAATTTTGCCGGTGAAGGTTGGAGGATCAATTCGTCATAGGAGGTGTTCTTTATGCTGCCTCCGCCTACCACCAGAGGATTCAACTCTTCCATCAATTCCTTACGCCCGTAGAGTACTCCCACACCGGTGGGGCCCAGCATTTTATGGACCGAGAATGCCAGAAAATCCACATCCAGTTTTTTTACATCTATGGTTTGATGGGGGACGCTTTGGGCGGCATCCAGCATAAAATAGGCATCATGGTCATGGGCGATCTTGGCTATTTCTTCCGCAGGTATGGTAACACCGTCCAAGTTGGAGGTGTGGACCATGGATACCATCTTCACGTCTTTATTTATCTTCTCTTCAAAGGCTTCCAAATCAAAGGTGCCGTCAGGTAGAGAGGGGACCTGCTGATACTCTACACCCTTGTCCCGCTTAAGCAGGATCCAGGGCGCCAGGTTGCTGTTGTGTTCTTTATCGGTGGACAAGATCATGTCCCCTCTATCGAAGTTTAATCCCCTGGCCACCATGTTGATGGACTCTGTGGCATTTTTGGTGAAAACGATCTCCGAAGGCTCGTCTGCATTTAACAAGGACCGGATCGATTCCCGGGACGATATTATCCTTCGGGTGAGTTCGTTGGATAAGCTGTGAGAGCTCCTTCCGGCGCACACTGGGAACTCGCAGTAATATTCCTTTACCGCTTCGACCACTTGATCCGGTTTGAGACTTAAGCATGCGTTATCAAAGTATATGTATTCGTCGACTAAAGGAAAGTCCTTTCTGATATCTTCTACGTCCATCCTATTACCTACCTATGTACTCCGAGTAAATACTTACCGCCTTATGGGGGTCGTCGGTCCCGTCCACTATCAATCGTCCGTCTTTGAACAGCGTGAGTTGGTGCTCCTCGACCTCAAATTTAACCAAGGATCTTCCGATCTTCTTGCCGCCGTAGTCGCTAACGAATTTATTTAGGTCGATCTCAATTTCTTCGTCGGGAGTTACCTGTACCGCATCTCTTCCACATAAAGATGTGGTAAAGTCGTCTTCTTTTTTCAGGTATTCAAATTCTCTTTCAACGCAGCAAAGGCAGTCGTTTCTTTGAGACACGTTGATCTGCTCGTAATCGTTCTTCCAAATATCTATCGCTAATAAAGTATCCCTGGTTTCCGCTTTTACCAAATATTTCACGGCTTCGGTAGCGGCCGTGTTGGCCAGTATCCTCGGTAATGAGAACAGGACACCGGCTGTAGCACATGTTTCCATACTGCCCGGGTCAGGCATGGTATCTATCAAACACCGTAAACAGGGCCCCTTTCCCGGTATTATATCCATGGTCATGCCGTAGGTCCCCAATATCGATGTGTAGATCCAAGGTACTTCGTTCTTCACGCAGGCGTCGTTGAGCAGAAAACGGGTTTTCATGTTGTCCGTAGCATCCAAAACGATATCCACACCACCTATGAATTTCTCTACGTTCTTTGCTCCCAACTCTATAACGCGAGCATCTACATCCACTTCGGAGTTGATGTGTGAGAGCTTTTCTTTTACCAACTCGGCCTTCGCTTTGCCGACATCTTCCTCTTCATAAAGTGCCTGGCGCTGAAGATTGGATAATTCCAAAACATCCCTGTCGATCACTTTAAGACCACCTACTCCGGCCCTTGCCAACACCTCCGCCATCACGGAACCCAATCCCCCCAACCCGATCACGGCCACCTGCCCCTCGCTTAAAACTTTCTGACCTTCGTCACCTATCTCCGGCAGCACTGTTTGGCGGGAATACCTATTCATAGCAGGTCAACCCTGTCTAAATAAATAAAATTTTGCAATCCCGAGGCTGTTAAAAGTCTAGTGATAGGCACTGTATAAGAGAAACTATATATTCTCGTACAGCCAGTAAGGGCCCTTGCAGACCGTTGTGGAGTACCGCATATCAGATATCCGGTCTATGTCCGAATATGGTATTTCGAAGGAGGGATTTATTTGCTCAATATGTACCATGTTGATCACATCCCCTAGTAAAATATCGAATGACTTCTCCGCACCGTTTAACGGATCACTAACGCCTTCGTAGAGCTGGTAGTAGCCTTTAGAGAAGAACAAAAAGTCCCGCACCGCAAATACCGGACCTGGACGCTGCCATGGTATCTCGAAGGTGAGTGTTATGTGCTCACCGGGTACGATGGTCACCATGTCTCCGTTGCCTTCCAGTAGCATGTCCGTAACATCCTCGACACCGTTGAGCATGGCACTCACCAAGGGTGCTTCCTGTACATTCACAGGAGTAAGTACCGAGTTGTCCAGCCCG
>JAWOAU010000023.1:0-5428 GCA_046498385.1 Thermoplasmata archaeon
TTTTTGACTGTGAATTTTACACGAACGATGTAATCAAAACAGTAAAAAGATTGAAAGAACATTTTATCATGCCTGTAAAAAAGCAAGGAAAAGCTAAAGAAAAAATAAAAGAATCTTATTTGAACGGTCCACTGGATTACGAGATGTCTGATGGAGCAATATATACTATGATGACAGTAAAAGGTAAACAAAAAAATAAATTACTTCCATATGTAACTAACCTCGAGGATAAACCTATCAATATCCATAGATATTCGGAATCGAAACACAATATAGAGTCAAGAACAGGTTCATGGGCAGGACCTGTTCGAAAGAATATAGTGTTAGATATACCTTCTTTGTCTTGGCAGCATGTCTCTACAATTTGTGGGTGATGTTCAACATCTCAGAACGAGGAAAAAAGGGATTGGATCCAGACAAAATATCGATAAAAGTTGATGATTTAAAACACGCATGTAGAAAAATAGTCTACAGGAAAGCACCCTCTGATTCGAAAATATAAAAAAGAATCTCGGAATCCATCGATTGAATCTGAGAAGGTTATTTGTATTTTCTGTAATTTTCAACCACTATTTCAGTTTGACATCTATCGGCGATTAACTAAAACCTATAATCGAAAGGGTATCGGAAGGAAAAAAGGAGAAGGATAGCTTCTTCTATGGATCTTCATTGCGGATATTTCTAGACACAATAAAAAGGCAAAAGATATAGCATCTTTTACTTTTCGAAGTACTGCGGTTTCCATTAAAATATATGTTCACGTCCGTTTGAACCATTTTTTAATCTCGGACTCCTGGAATCGAATTATGGTCGGCCTCCCATGGGGGCACGTATAAGGATTTTCCGTTTGTCCCAATTTATCCAGCAAATAACGCGCGGTGGTTATGGATATATCGTCTCCGGCGGTAAAAGACGAATGACATGCCATGTAACATATAAGTTCTTCCCGCCGATCCTCCATGGGTTTACCTTTTATCTCATAGAGCTCATCTAGAACAGAATACAAAACATCATCCGCCTGCAGCTCACCCAGGATTACGGGCAGAGCGGTTATCCTGAAAGTTGTTTTACCGAAGGGCTCAATACCGAAACCCATCTGTTTTAAAAGCTCTTCGTTTGATCTCACAAGAGCGGCTTCCTTAGGCATCAGATCCACAGTTACGGGAGAAACCAGGGACTGTGACTCAACGACATCTTTTTGCCTTCTTTTTATGTTTTCATAATTGATCCGTTCATGGGCTGCATGCTGGTCAACTACCGCCATACCGTCCTCCATCTCCACGACTATGTACGATTTTTGTATTATACCTAATACTCTCATACGGGGTAACGAAGACTCAAGGACCTCTCGTTCCTCATCCATCTCCAACTTTGTTTGTGAACCTAGATCTTTTTTAGTTTCTTTCTTTTTAGGTTTCATCTCAGGACTTTCTTCAGTTGGCGTAGGGATAAGGTCGTGTTCGAGAAGGACGTAGTTGAGAGCTTTTTCTACTTCTTCTTTGATCTCTCCCTCTTCTTGGAACCGCACCTTGATCTTGGTAGGATGAACGTTGACGTCTACCTCACTCTCATCTAACTTCAATTTGATTATGGCTATAGGATATCGGTGTTTTAAAAGGAGTGTAGAGTATCCCGACACCACGGCATCCTTAAGAGCTCTGTTTTTAACGTACCTTCCGTTCACAAAGGTGTATATGTGCTCCCGGTTCGACCGGGTGACCGACGGTTTACTAACATATCCTTTCAGATCGATATCTTCTCCCTGATAACGGATCTTAACCATTTTCCTGGCAATCTCTTTTCCATAGATGTATTTAATGTTCTCTAGGGTAGAATTGGTTTTTGGAACAAACAGTGATTCGTTACCGTCGACTTGGAGCTTGAATTCCACGTCGGTGTATGCAAGTGAATACCTAGTCACCACTTCTATGATGTGCTTCACCTCGGTACTGTTCTTTTTTAAATATCTTCGACGGGCAGGGGTATTAAAGAAAAGATCGGCCGCCTCTATGGTGGTGCCTTCCGGAGCACCGACCTCCTCAAAAGAAGATTCCGTCCCGCCGTGGATACATAACTTATAACCTTCCAGAGCACCTCTTTCCTTGGAAACGGCCATTATGCGACTCACCGAGGCGATACTGGGTAGGGCTTCTCCCCTAAATCCAAGAGAGGAAAGCCTGTCCAAATCATCCATATCCTTTATCTTGCTGGTAGCATGTTTTTTGAAGGCCAGTTTCAGGTCCTCTCTGGACATCCCCCGACCGTTGTCCGTGACCCGTATGAGGTCCTTTCCTCCATTTTTCACCTGAACATGAATCACGTCTGCATCGGCATCTAGGGAGTTTTCGATAAGTTCTTTGACCAGGGATGCTGGCCTCTCAATAACCTCTCCGGCGGCTATTTGATTTATCGTATGGGGTGATAATAACTTAATCTCACTCATTTAAGATTCCTCCAGTGACTTCTTTAATTTCCATAGGTAGTTCAAGGCATCCAAAGGAGTCATATTATCGATGTCCATCTCCTTCAAATCCTCAAGAACAGGGTGGGAATTCCTTTGAGGCCTACCGCCCACGTCAAATACGACCTGTGTAAACCTGGGGTCCCCTTCTTTTCTCATCTGTATGGTATGATCTTCTTCAATCTGTTGAAGGACCGCATCCGCCCGTTCTACCACCGGGTCGGGAACTCCTGCCAATGCAGCTACGTGGATTCCGTAACTCTCGTCGGTGTGCCCTTCACGAACTTTTCTCAGAAAAGTTACCTTGCCCTGGTGCTCTTTGGTAGCAACGTGGAGATTTTTTACACGATCTATGGAGTGTTCGAGTTCTGTGAGTTCATGATAATGGGTGGCGAACATCGTCTTGGCTTTGATCTTGGTTGAAACGTACTCGGTCACAGACCAGGCGATACTCAAACCGTCGAATGTGCTGGTACCGCTACCGATTTCATCCAAAAGTATCAGACTATCGGACGACGCGTTATGCAAGATGCTTGCCAGCTCGAGCATCTCCACCATAAAAGTGGACTGACCTCTTGTTAGTGCGTCGAAGGAACCTACACGTGTGAATATTCTGTCCACAAGCCCGATCTTTGCGCTTTCAGCCGGTACGAAGCTTCCGATGTGGGCCAGGAGAACTATATGGGCCACCTGTCTCATGTAGGTTGACTTACCGGACATGTTCGGGCCGGTGATTATGACGAAGTTGTTTTTGTTGTCGTCCAAAAAAATATCGTTGGGCACGAAATCCTCCACTGAAGTTTCGACCACGGGATGTCTACCCTCCTTGATCTCTATCCTTTTATCTGTGGATATATCCGGTCTTCTGTAATCCTTATGCTTAGCTACAGTGGCCAAAGTGGAAAGGACATCGAGTTCCGCAACAGCACCGGCGGTTTTTTGAAAGCGCTTGACCTCGGCACCTACCTTCTCTCTCAAATCGACGAATAATTCGTACTCTAGTGCCTCGATTTTCTCTTCGGCACTTATTATTTTTTCTTCTTTTTTCTTTAATTCAGAAGTATAATATCGTTCGCTGTTTTTTAAGGTCTGCTTTCTAGAGTAATCATCGGGTGCCTTAGCGGATTGGGTTTTGGATACTTCTATATAGTAACCATGGACTTTGTTGTACCCGACCTTGAGATTGTTTATACCTGTCCGTTTTCGTTCCTGTCGTTCTAATTCGTTTATCCAATCCTTCCCTTCTTTTGTTAAATCATGAAGTTCATCTAGAGTGTCGTTATACCCCCTTCGAATGATCCCCCCTTCCCGCAGTGACGTAGGAGGGTCATCGACAACGGCCTTTTCAAGTTCCGCCGTTATTCCGTCCATAGAATCCAATCGTTCTAGTACATCCTGTAAAAGAGCATTGCCGATATTTTCCAGCATACATCTCAACTCCGGGATAACTTCCAGCGTTTTTCGTATCTGTAACAGATCCCTAGCATTTGCGTTTCCGTATACCACACGGCTGATCAAACGTTCCAGATCTGCCATTTTACCCATGGTCTCCCGCAGATCGTCCCTTAAGAACATTGATTGGTAAAGTTCTTCCACAGCTTCATGACGAGATACGATAGCATCGGCATCTAGCAGGGGATACTGGAGCCAGGCCTTAAGTTTCCTGGAGCCCATGGAGGTGACGGTTTCATCCAGTACCTTAAGAAGTGTCCCTTCCTTCCCACCTTCCCTAACGTTTCTAAATATTTCAAGATTACGAAGGGTGGTTGAATCAAGTATCATTCGCCCTCCGACCGAGTAAAATCTAAGACGGGTAATATACTCTATTCCACGCTTTTGAGTATCATATATGTAATCAAGGGCCGCTCCCGATGCCTTGACCGCGAGCTCTTTTGCCTCCATTCCTAGAGATTCAAGGGTTCCGGAACCGAAGTGGTCTCTAAGAGTAGATTTGGCATTGGTCAATCTGAAAGACTCCGGTCTGTGGATATGGACCATCATATCCCTCTCTTGCTTTAACCTAGCCCCTATGGAACTCTCGATGTTCGGCGGCAGTATGCATTCCCTTGGTTCGTTCCTAGCAACCTCTGATAAAAGGTCCTCCAGTGCATCCACTTCCGTTACGATGAAATCACCTGTGGATATATCCGCAAATGCCACCCCGAATCTATCTTCACCGCACACACTCATCAGAAAATTATTTCCAGCCCCTTCAAGCAGTCCTTCGTCGATGAGTGTACCTGGAGTCACCACACGCACTACTTCTCGTTTGACAATACCGGTAGCTTCCTTGGGATCTTCCACCTGCTCCGCTATTGCAACGGTGTATCCTTTTTTTATCATCTTTTGAAGATAGGTATCGACGGAATGAAAGGGAACACCAGCCATTGGCACTGGATCCTCTTTTCCTTTGTCCCTGGTAGTAAGGACTATATCCATCTCATGTGCGGCTGTTTTTGCGTCTTCTTCAAACATCTCATAAAAATCACCCATCCTGAAGAACAAGACCGAATCAGGATATTCTTTTTTCAGCCGATAATATTGTTCCATCATGGGTGTCAGTTCAGTCATGGAAATGCTTTTCAACAAATGATGTTCGGTTAAATAAAGCTTTCCAGGAAGACGGAGGTTTATGATTACAATCGACCGACCGTAGCGTGGAACAAGCTCCACTCTATCCTCGTTATCACTGCGGATAGGGAGGTCATATACCCACAGCTTCTAGCTGTGGGATGAGGATATCACACGTAGAAACCCTAAATTTTTCGCGCACTCTAAAGATTATTAGTATAGCTAGCTCTATAAAGTAGATTTCACACCTGAAGGCGCTGAATGAACAGCGCCCGCAGGATGTGAAAAATTGGAATTACAACACATTTACAGGAATTCCCATTGGAATTCCTTCAATTCTCTGAACAAGTTCCGAGTAAAATCCCATAATGTAGGAGAAGCGAATTACCATATAGT
>JAWOAU010000040.1:0-13879 GCA_046498385.1 Thermoplasmata archaeon
AGTTACGTATCCGGTAGGCCGGAGCACTTCAACGATTTGCACTCGTGGGACCGAACCATGGGTATCTGGATACGGGTCACGGATCATGTAACACTCACGGTTGCAGGAACCGCACCTGTGAATACTTCCGTAACTCTGGAGCCAGGTTGGAACATGGTGAGTCTTCCCAGCAGCACTGCAGGCAATCACGATCTGCCCGCAGAAGTGACCAAGGTAGGATACTTCTACGCTCCCGCGGAGTACAACTTGGTTTACACCACCGAGGTGTCGAGCTTCGAATTTGAACCCGGTAAGGGCTACTGGGTTTACAACGGTGCCGACGTGTCCGTGCAGTGGACCGTGGGGTACTAAAAACACCTTTTCTTTATTTGACACCTTGGGATAACCTTAAAAACCGCACATACTTTCAATCGTCGATAACTTGTGCGATATAGTAGTGGTAGGCGGTGGACCAGTAGGTATGAGAGTCGCCCAAAGAAGTGCCGAGGCCGGATATGATACCTTGGTGCTGGAGGAACACAGCAGTATCGGCAGCCCTATGCAGTGTGCGGGTTTAGTTAGTCCGAGGGTTGTTGAGATGACCGGGACAAAAAACGTATTCATGGAAGCTAGCGCTGCTACTATACACGCACCCGATGGAAACGAACTGTTTCTGGATGCCGGCGAACCCCAGGCAGCACTGTTGGATCGTAAAAGGTTCGATCGAGAGATGGCCGAGTCCGCTATCAAAAAGGGCGTGGAACTGAGGTTGGATTGCCGGGTCACCTCCGTTCGAAAAAACAGAGACCGGCCAGTGGTGCATTATGAAAAGGGGGGGAAAAAATGTGAGACTTCTCCCCGGATCGTAGTAGGTGCAGACGGGCCTACGTCCATAGTACGCCGAGGTGGGGGTATGGGAAAACCGAAGTACATGTTGGCAAGCGTACAGGGTTTGGTAGGATACAAGACCGAGGAAATCCATATATACCTAGGTAACGAGGTCGCGCCGGGGTTCTTTTTGTGGGAGGTTCCACATCCGGAAGGTGCTCTTGTAGGCCTTGCATCAGAGGATGGTAAAGTTTATGAACTTTTGAAAAGACACCTCTCTCGAAAAGGTTGGAAGAACAAGTCCATAAGCCTTTACTCAGGGAGTATACCCCTGGGTCTGCTGAATAATACCGTGGATAACGGGTTGATGCTGGTGGGAGATGCCGCATGCCAGGTCAAACCCCTCTCAGGCGGTGGGCTGTACACAGGGTTGCTCTCGGCGGACATCTGTGGAGATACATTGATACGCGCCTTGGAAAGAGAAGATACATCGAAGGAATTTCTTTACACCTATCACGAAGCGTGGCAGAAAAATATCGGTGTGGAAATATCCAAAGGTCTGTGGATGAGAAGGATATTCAAAGATCTCACCGACCGGCAGTTGAACGATTTGATAAACATCTTGAACAATGAACGTGTGATAAAAGTAATACGGGAAAGAGGAGATATAGACTACCCTTCAGCCCTTGCCGGGCCCGTGTTCAAATCTGCTCCTAAACTCCTTAAATTTGCCGGACCAATCATCAAGGGTCTTTTCTAGCCATGGGAAGGAATTGTATTCTTCCTGCATATAGAGCATCGCCGCTAATATACCAAATAATCCCGCAGCCCCCCCGAGTGCATATTGAGGCCATCTAGGAATGGGAGTCTTTACGGTGAAGCTGGAATCATGTATGACTCCATTTACACCGAGGTGGGTTATGTTGAGGCTGTGTACGTAATAAGGCTCGTCAGCAGTACCGGGACGGCGCTGGGCATAATCCCATTCGTCATCTGTGAAGTACCCTCTGGACCTCATGATAACCTCTTCTCCGTTATATTCAAACAATAGTTGAAAACGAAGAAAGTAAACTCCCTCGGGTGTATTCTTCACCGCCTCCAAACGGTGCTGTATTGTGCGTTCTTCTCCGGGAGCGAGTGCCGGTGTCGTGAAGGAAACGTATATGTCCTGTGAAGATACGAACACAGGTGGTGAACCGATCTCGTTGATGGGCTTTTCATAGTCCAGGGTAGAGAAGGCATACTGCTCTATGGTTAATCTAACGGAGCTCATCTCTTGTTCGTATGGATTACTCACTACATAGGATAAAGTACCATCGTTACCTGGTCGGATCGTAGGAGTTGATATATCCGGCAATATCATATTGACGTCTGCAGGATCAGATACCTCGGTTACCGTGCTCCCTGTTGCCGCCGTAAATAGAAGTCCGAACAGCAGTAACACCAATAATATCTTGACCTTCATAGACCTAAGAGGTAATCACAAGGTATAAAATATTTATGCGGAGTTGGTGTAAAGATATGTGTAATGAAGAGCACCTCGTAGTAAAGGTAAAAAAAGAAAGAGCTGAAGAGACCATGAAGAGGGTGAAAGAACAGGGGTCACTGGACCCTACGAGGGTACCGAAGGAATCGGGGGAGTTCCTTCTGATCCCGGTCGAAGAAGGTGGTGAACCCGTTTTAGAGGAACTAGAAAAAAGGGTTCCTAGAAAAAGTCCATTCCAGAAGATCACTGAACGCTTGGATATACCTGAAGATATGCTTCCCACTAGATGGGAAATGGTTGGAAACGTACTATTGTTCAAACTTTCTCGGAAGTTACTAGATAAAAAAGAAAGTATCGCAGAAGTATATGCAGAAATACTTGGTGCCGATACGGTGCTTCTGCAAGGGCCCATCGAAGGTGTTACCCGCCGTCCCGAGGTAGAGGTGGTGTATGGAGATGATACGGAAACGGTGCACGTGGAGAATGGGATAAAGTATATGCTTGATGCCGCCGAGATAATGTTCTCGAGCGGAAATATAGACGAACGGCGGCGTATGGCCTCCGTGGTAAAAGATAAAGAGGTGGTTGTGGACATGTTTGCAGGAATAGGATATTTTACGCTGCCCATGGCCGTACATGGTATGCCCAAGGAGATCCATGCCCTTGAGATCAATCCAATCGCCTATGAATACCTTTGCAAGAATATCTATCTCAACGGAGTGGAAGACGTAGTAAGTGCACATCTGGGAGATAACCGTGAATTTTTTTTGGAAAAAAGTGCTGATCGGGTTATAATGGGCTATCTACATGAAACTTGGAAGTTTTTGCCCAAGGCGATTGAATTGTTGGACGAGGAGGGTATGATACACTACCACTGTAACGTTAAAGGGGAAAAACCGGAGAAAAAAATTAAAAGACTGCTGAGTAAAGAAACAAGTAATTTTGAATTGCTGAAAACAAAAAGAATAAAATCATACGCACCTCACGTTTATCACATGGTGGCAGATGTGCAGATCGGGTGAACATCATGAAAAAACCTTTAACCGAGTAAATTATTTCGTTAGTGGTGAAAAAAATGCCAACATGCCCGAACTGCAACGAGGATTATCTCCAGGAACGGGAAGGAAGATGCCCCAGATGTGGGTATTATATAGGCACTAATTATAGTACGAGTTATCCGCCTATCACCCCTGAGAATGATATAGGCGGTACTTTGTCCACTACGTTGGATATTCTAAAGGAGAACTTCACCGTGATCCTTACTTTTCTACTGATACCCATAATCATCGTGTCGATAATCAATATTTTCTCCATTTGGACCATAATGTCCTCGATGGAAACGTTAACGGGAGATGAGATGGAACTGGATGCACTTATAAACTTTTTTTCAACACTCTACCTTATAGCCTTACCATTATCCATAGTGGTCTGGATTATTGAATTGTTGTTCGCAGGCGGGATCGTGGGTATAACGAAGGAAAGTTTTGAAGGTAGATCCGTAAATGTGGACACCGGCCTAGGCGTGATCAAGAACCACGCATTGGGCGTGATCCTCGCCGGCATCTTGCTTTCGATACTATTGAGCGTCGGTATAGCCTTATGTATCATCCCTGGTTTATTATTCTGTTACTGGTGGCTTTTCACCATCCCCATACTGATCATCGAAGGTAAGGGTGTATTGGATGCGATGTCGGCCAGCAAGAACTTCGCCAAAAAGAATAGTACTACTGGGTTCACCATTGTGATAATTGTGCTGGTGATAGTTATGAGTGGAGTAGGCAACCTTATAGCTAGTCTTTTAAGTGGTGCCTTTATGTACTCCTTTGACTTCACCGCCCAAGAGGTAGTCGTATTCGGCCCTAGAGTGATAGTCAGTCAGATCATCGGAAGCATCGTCAGCGTTCTTGTTACCGCTTTAGCTATCATGTGCATAACTGTGCATTATCTTCGAGGAAGGTCTTATTTTGCACCGGAGGGTTCACACCAGTATTATAACACACCACCGCCGCCGGAACCCATGGACTGGTCTCGATTAGAAACACCGGATGAAGAGGAAAGGAAGTATGATGAAGGAAGCTGATTTTTGGAAAACGGATGAAAATGCAGTGATATGCGGACTTTGTGCCCATGGTTGCAGAATAGAAGACGGAGATGTGGGTCTTTGTAGGGTGAGAAAAAACCAAAATGGAACACTTTACAGCTTGGTTTACGGTAAAGTTGCATCTCTCACTCCAGACCCCATCGAGAAGAAGCCTTTATACCATTTTCACCCTGGGACAAAGGCTCTTTCCTTCGGTACGGTGGGCTGTAATTTCAGCTGCCTGTACTGTCAAAACATGAGCCTATCCCAGGGCGACCCCTCGGATACCTACCTTAGGAAGATGTCCGTTGATGAGATAGTGAAGAAAGCAAAACGCTATGATGGTATCGCTTGGACCTACAATGAACCCACTGTCTCATACGAGTTCAGTTACGATGTGTTCAAGGAGCTGAAGGAACAAGACGGTGGATACACCGTTTACGTGACCAACGGTTACATGGAGCGGGAACCTCTGGAAAAGATAGCGCCCTATCTCGATGCAGTGAACATAGACGTGAAGGCTTTTCGAGACGAATTCTACCGGGAGATCGTGGGGGCGAAACTGGAACCTGTTCTAGAGACCTGTAAACGTGCCCTGGAATTGGATATACACGTTGAGCTCACCTACCTAGTGGTCCCGGGATACAACGATTCTAGGGAGGAGATCGCCGAGTTCTGCTCCTGGGTCCGTGATACACTGAGCGAGAACACCGTGGTTCACTTCTCCAGATTCCATCCAGATCACAAAATGAGAGATGTTTCACCTACTCCGGAAAAGAAGATGCGGGAGGCGAGAGAGATCGCCCGGAAGGTAGGGTTGAATTACGTGTACTTGGGTAACCTGCCGGCGGACAACGACCTGTACTGCCCGGGCTGTGGAGAGGTGCTGTTAAAGCGAGGTTATTTTTCCTCGGAAAAGCACAAGCTCCAGGACGGAAGATGTTCTAAGTGTGGTGAATATATACATCTTAGGTACTGAGTATACGATACAGTATACGATAGGCCTCCGGTCGACCGCCGTTTCTAGCGTTTATGGAAGATACTACACTATCGATGCTTCTGGGGCTGAGTATCAGGGCAACGTTAAGACCCTTTTCAGCAGCTAGTATGGACGACTGTACCGGTGCGAACTTGATGTTAACTTGAACTTGGAGTATATTTGTAAGTCCTAGGGCCCACTCATCCTCCACCGCCAGTAAGTTGTAATTTGATTCCTTTAAAAGCGGTTCCAGGAGTTCGGCGGATTTTTTTGGATCATCGTCCGTCTCAGCAGCTATCAGGTAGATACACCCTACATCCATATCGATTATACCCTGGAGCCGGCCCACCTGTACCGGTTCTCCTGCTTCCGCACTGCTCAAAGCGAGGCCCATGGAGGCGGTAGGTTCATGAGAGGCATAAAGAAAACCACCCTCCATGAATAAGCCCACATCGTCCTTAGCCGCTATACTTTCTTCCGCGATCGCGGCACACTTAAAGATAAAATCGATCTCCTTGCTGGCACGTTCCAGGAAAGCACCGATACGGGAAAGCACATCGCCTACGAACTCCACGCCCTCGGGGCTCGGCTTATATTTTTTTCCACCAGTATCCATAAGACCCTCTTCTTCCATCTCGGAAACATAGTTGGATACCGCTTGTTCGCTCATCTCAAGTGCCTTTGCGAGTTCGGCAAGACGGGTGGGCTCCTCCATGGCGGTATGATACAGGAGCAAGAACTTGGTGAGGGTTTTTTTGTCCCGGAGTAGCTTCATGACGTCCACATCGTCGACGGGGTATTTTATCATTGGGTTGTGTGCTCGCTGGATAATCCGCTTTGACGGTGTAGCGAACCTTGATCTTTCAGGGAATCTAAGAACGCCGCTGCAAGGATCAGATCCAGTAGATATCCACCTCCTCGAGATGATCCTTGGTGATCACTATCCCCTTATCTACATCGTTACCCTTCATGAACGAGACGATCCCTTTCATATCTCTGTCCTTCAAAGCCTCCTTGTACTTCACCTCTATGGGCACGGTCGACTTCGGCACAGGCGCCGTAAACTAAAGTTCGTCTTCGGGCACCTCTTCTACCTCTTCCTCCGAAACATCGACGGTATCTTCAGGTTCGTGGTCAGTATCATCCACTAACTCCTCCTCAGCATCCTTCCGCTCGGCCGCCTTCTCGAACACTGCTGAGCCGTGTGTATGTGAGTTGAAGTGTTCACACACACCTACGAGTTCCACAGTACCGTGCTCGTCCACCCAGTAGGTACTATCACCCTGGCAGAAGGGACATCCGGCGGATAGGAGGGACCTGGGGATCGGTACCACCTTTTTCTTGATCACATACCTCTTGCTATCTATCTTATGTTTTTCAGATATTTTGCAACCTCTACCCCATGTAGGGTTGCAGGATGTCGGCCACTTTTACACACCCCTAGTGTCCGGACTTATATACGTTGAACACCCAATGGATCCCATGATATCTTCAAAAGTAAAACGGGCATGGGAACAGAAAGAACGGGACGAGCTAATAAGGGAACGGAGGCCCCGACCGACGGGGTGGTTCCATGGGTAGAACCGACTCCTGCCCCAACTGTGGTTCGGAAAGGGAACCGTGTCAACAGTGCCAAAACTGCGGACTGGTGGGCTGTAACTGGTCCACCCTGTAACATCCCTTCAAAAGGAGTGGTGCGATGTAGTGGACAAAAACCACGTATCACGTTACCCAAGGCTCGACGTTCCGGATGACCTCCTTGGAAGTGCTCGCTATGGACTCCAATCCCTCTTTTATCTTCTCACGATTACCACTCCATACGGCTAGGTAGAACTTTGAGTTCTCCATATCAAGGCCGAACCTGCTGCCCACCACGTATGCCACGGATTCCGCAACGATCTCGTGGTGCGACTGGCTGTGCTCCCCCTTGACCAGGGTGGACCGGCCGGTATGGCCCGCTACGATATGTGCAAGCTCGTGGATCACTGTGGATGCGGTTGCCGCGTCGTCACGCTTCAGCACCCTTGCCCGATCGCCCATGGCGTATCCTTTCACCCTGCTGTCCAACTGTCGGCATCCACGATCTCAAGGTCTATACCGAGACTCTCAGCAGCCCTCTCCCTCAGTCTGAGAGACGTCGAATACCGGCACCGGTCTGAAACACAAAGGTATCCTGATGCTCTTCCATAAAATCCCGGTACCCCTTGATCATACGCCAGAAGTACATGTCCGGTAACACGTGCTTCAGCAGCTTCTCACGGACCCCACCCTCCAGCTCAGGCCACAGACAGACCAGCTGCTTCCTGCTCATCACATCTTCTTTCCAAAAGCTCGGAAGCGATGCCACCGCATCTTTGCCCAGGAACTCGTCCAGGGAAGACACATCTTCCCGCCGGACCTCCAAGGAATCGTAGGCCTAGGTGGAACCGTAGGTCCCTACCCCCAGCTCCTCGTATATGCGGTACTGCTCGCTTGCCTGCTCACCGAACACGTACTTCCAGACGAACTCCCCGCTCACCAGGTCGCAAACTGTCCTGCCCATATCAATCACACCCCTGGAAGAACCCCTTGATAACAGTCGTTCCAACAGAGCACGCGCTGTATCCTTTCTTACATATCTCATACATCCTATCACCTAATGAAGGTCTTCGTGCTCGGTGCGTAAACACTGCCGGCTCCTGCGGAGCGGACGGCAACAAAATCGCTGCCTCCTTTAGCTTCATTCTTCTCAATAGTTATCGGTCCACAGTAAGGACAGAATTTTGCACCGTTCGGCAAGTCAGTACCACAATTAGGACAGTTCATGATAACACCTTTATTACGATAACGAGATATGAATTATATCTTTTTCTATAACTGGTTTGATGTAGGTTGCTCGCCTCCGCCTTCAAGACAATAAGTCCTACCAGCAGAGGCGGGCAGTGTTGTTCTTCGTCCGGCCAATTCCGGCACGGGATAACGGTCTGGTCATCACTCTTGCTCGGGCGTATCATCCGTGAACGATATCTGATACTACAAAAATACTATATACTTTGTAACACGTTGTATTACATATGACAAGTGACACACTCACCGTTAGGATAGATCACGATTGGAAGAAAAAACTTGAAGAACTGGCATCGAAGGAAAAAGAGACTAAATCAGACTTGATCAGAAAGGTTTTGATAGATTACATAAAGAAAGAAGAAGAGAGAGACGAAATAAAGAAGATGGTGGCAAAGGAATATGCAGAAGGTAGAATATCCTTCGACGAGTTGATACGGATGATCGGATATGAAGAAGCAAGAAGGGTCGCTTTTTTCCTTCATGTTGCTAAAGAATCCTTTGAAAAGGGTCTTACTAACTCCGAAGATCCCACTGAATAGGTGATACGATAGCAAAAGCAGTGATGGATACTTCAGCATTGATCTCTCTGCAGATAGCCGGTTTACTGGATGTGGCTTCTGAAAACATAGATATTACTATAACAGAACAGGTTGTAGATGAGTTGCTGGAGATAAAACAGTACAACGACGAGGTTGGACGTGCTGCGGAAGAAATACTATATATTATAGAAAGGGAATCGATAGATATTGTAAATGTATCGAAAGAAGAGATCAAGGAGATACTATCTTCTTCCGTTGATGAGGGTGAAGCGTCTTGTTTCGTATTAGCCAAGAAAGATAAGATAATAAACCTGGTGATGGATGATATAAAAGCGGCTTCTACTTTAGAGGAAACAGCGATAAAAGAAGGTATCCGTCAACGGATTTCGGTTGCTGTTATAATGGAACTGCTAAATGAGAGCGTTATATCAAAAGAGGAGGCAAAAAAAGGAGTTAGGGAGATGATAAAGGACCGGGGATGGAAGGGAGGAGTACTCGAGGTACTTGCTGAGAAGTATCTAGATGATGAGTGAAATTGGGTAATAGGGGGAATCTTTTTTCAGGCTTCCTTCTCCGGCCTTGATATCTACATCAACCGGATCAACCCTCGTAGCTACTCATCAAGGGAGCGACGATGGTGGTGAGCGAATACTTGTTCCCGATATCATTTTGTATCACCAATGCAGGCCTGGTTTTCCCTTGCTCCGATCCCTTCGTGGGGTCTAGGTACACAAGGACTATGTCTCCTCTTTTAACTTCCAAGTTATCACTGTCTGTCCAAGGCTTCTTTCGATGCGATCAGCATCTCTTCGCTGATCTTTTTGCTCGTCTCGGCCATCTTCACGTATCCTTCTCTTAGCTCCTCGCTCAGGTCAACTTTTTTGATCACTATCTCGCCGTCTCTATCTATGACTTTGACCTTATCGCCACCATGGATGTGTTCTCTGGTCCTGATTTCTTTGGGTATGGTGATCTGCCCCCTTTCGCCAACGACCGGACGAACCTGGCGAACTCCTCATCATCCGCCACCCCGTCGTTCACTCCCCTGGTCATGAAAAGACCGCCCAGGGGGAGCGTGTCCGCCCATCATTCGCCTGGTCGCTGGCGTAATCATCATAGTCCTCGCATTCGGTTGTCAAGTTGTTCATCGATCTATAACTCCCAGCAAGAGCATCACGCATGTTGTGGGGGTCTTCCCACGTACGTATCTCGATAACATCGCCCATGAGTTCATCCGAACTTACATCGTACTCAAAACCGTCCCCAATCGCCACACTTACAACGCTCACTAAAAGCATCACCGTCAATCCAAATATTATACCTTTTTTCATCCTATCTACCTTTTTGCCCTTCCCGTGTTCAAGAGCTTTTTATCTATTAGAAATATATGATACGAATATCTAATAAAGATTCCGTGCACTCTTAAAGATGTGCCTCCTGCCCCTTGATTTGCGTTCACACTCTCCGGAGAGCACGTGACTGAGTATCGCGATGGCGGGGCGCCCGCAACATATAAGTATCTAAAGTTACTTTGATTTTTCTAAAGTAAATTGGAGAGATAATATGAAAAAGATACTGGTTTTGGCGATGTTGGCAGTGCTGATCTTCATGGGCTTTTCCACCCCAGCTATCGGCGGAGAAGAGGGGATTTCCGTAGTGGACGCCCGTGGGATAGAGGTAACACTAGACTCACCTCCGGAGCGCATAGTTTCATACATGCCCTCCAACACCGAGATCCTTTTTCACATAGGTGTTGGGGACCTGGTGGTAGGTGTGGATGATCACAGTAATTATCCTCCGGAAGTGGATAACTTACCCAAGGTGGGTGACCTGGAACCGGACATAGAACATATACTGTACCTTGAACCTGACCTGGTGGTGACCGCCTTTTACAACAACCAATTGATAGAGTCCATGGAATATCACGGCATACCAGTCTTTGCAACCGGTGCCACCACCTATGACGACATATTCGAGGACATGAGGATGCTGGGACATATATGTGGCATATCCGAAACCGCCGAACAGATGGCATCCCAGTTGGAGGACGAGTTCCATGAGGAGACCAAAGATACCAGGAACGTACCTTACGATGAAAGACCCTCCGTTCTGTACATCACCGGAACATGGGAGGGCATCAATACAGTGGGTAACGGTACCTTCATCCACACCCTTCTGGATAACGCCGGTTTTGAAAACATAGCCGCCGATAAGGCTGGTTGGCTCACGTACAACGAAGAGGAGGTCGTCGCCCAGGACCCAGATGTGATAATAACCACGGAAGGTATGAAAGGGGTGCTCTCGGATTTCATAGAAAAGGATTCATGGCAGGGCGTCACCGCAGTGGAGCTCGACCAAGTATACTATGTGGAAGACGACCTGGTGTCCCGACCGGGGCCCAGAGCCATAGAGGGGCAGGAAAACCTGGTGGAACTGGCTGAAGGATCGGAGTCAGGATACGATGAACAGGAAGATGTACCTGGGTTCGCCTTGGTACTCGCTTTGAGCGCTTTGATAGCAGCGGCATACGTAAAAAGAAGAAAATGAAAGCCTACTTCCGTGAACAAAAGCCTGGCTTCTTGGTACTGCTGATCCTTATACTGAGTATCACCGCGGTGGTTTCCATATACGTAGGTTCCCGGGCAGTGAGGATACCTTTTTCCAACGTCGCGGGTATCATCGCTTCAAGACTGCCTTTTCCGGATACGTGGTTTCCCGCTTACCCCGACACGAACGTGAACATAGTGATGAACATCCGTATGCCCAGGATGCTCATGGGTTTGGTAACGGGCTGCGCCTTGGCGGTCTCCGGCGTGACCATGCAGGGCATATTCAGGAACCCGCTGGCTTCCCCCTACATATTAGGGGTCTCCGCCGGAGGTGCCCTGGGTGCGTCCATAGGAATCATACTAGGGCTGGGACTTTACTACATACCCGGACTCGCCTTCCTCATTGCCATGCTGACCTCTCTGCTCGTCTTCGTGCTGGGACGAGTGAACGGAAAAACCGATGTTCCCACCCTCCTCCTGGCCGGTATAGCTGTGGGTGCCTTTATGGGGGCGACCACCTCATACCTCAAATTCATCGCCAGAGAAAGTTTACAAAATATAGTGTTCTGGACCATGGGCAGTCTTCATGGATCAGTTTGGGAGGAGATCTACATCGTGATGCCTTTGGTCATGGCCGGCATCTTACTCACCCTTTACCACACCCGGGAACTGAACGTACTTCAAGTCGGTGAAGAATCCGCCGCACACTTAGGGGTGGAAGTGGAGCGTACGAAGTTGATACTGCTGGTCCTCTCCAGCCTCTTGGCCGCGTCAGTGGTAGCTTTCACCGGTATAATCGGGTTCGTGGGTCTGATAATACCCCACATCGCTCGGATGTTGACCGGACCGGACCACCGCTGGCTAGTCCCCATCTCCACCGTCATGGGAGGGATATTCCTCATGAGCTGCGACATACTGGTAAGACTGTCCGGGAACATACCGGTAGGCATAATCACCGGTCTCTTCGGGGCACCCTTCTTCCTATATCTGCTTCTGAAAAACAGAGGTGGTACCGGATGGTGAGCCTAGAAGTAAAGGGTCTCAGGACCGGATACGGAAAGATACTGGTGATAAAGAAGATAGATTTTAGCATGTCCCCGGGTGACTTCATCGGTGTCATCGGACCCAATGGGTGCGGTAAGAGTACTCTACTCCGGGCCGTCACTGGGGTCCTCCCTATATGGGGGGGTAAAGTTTACCTAGACGGTATCGACATAACGACTTTGGATCCAAGGGGATTGGCTAAAAAGATAGCCGTAGTCCCCCAGCGAACGCAGATATCGTTCCCATACACTGTGAGGGAGGTGGTGGAGATGGGGCGCACACCCTACTTGAGAAAGTTTGAAACTCCCCGGGGAGAGCACTCTAGAGTGGTGAACGAGGCCCTAGATAAAGTGAATATAAGGGATATCCAGGACCGTACGGTCAGGGAGTTATCCGGGGGGGAATACCAACGTATGCTCATAGCTAGAGCGTTGACCCAGGAGCCAGAACTCATGCTGCTGGACGAGGCGACTTCACAGCTAGACATAGGTCACCGGATAGAGGTCATGGACCTCATGAAGTCCTTGAATCAAAGGGAGGGGCTCACGTTGATGACCATACACCACGACCTGGACCTTGCGGCCCGCTATTGTGAAGAGATAATCATGATGGACAAGGGACGGGTCCGGGCGCACGGCAGTCCGTCGGAAGTACTCACCCCACCGCACCTACGGGCGGTCTATGGTATAGAGGCCGAGGTACGGCGTAACCCGAAGGACGACACACTCTATGTGGTCCCGGTGCGGAAGGATAAGGTGACGTCCACCAACGGTGTCCGAGTTCATCTCATATGCGGAGGCGGCAGCGGCGCCAATGTGATGAAACGATTGGTGGAGAAAGGATACGATGTCAGTGCAGGTGTATTGAATGCTATGGACACCGACTTGGAAGCTGCCAAATTTTTGGACGTTCCTGCAGTGGTAGAAGCACCGTTCTCGAATATCAGTGAGGAAAAAGGGGATGAAGTGCTGCAAGTACTCCGGGATGCGGATGTGGTGGTACTCACCTCGTTCCCCGTGGGAGTAGGTAACCTGAAGAACCTTGAGATCGCTCTCCAGTGCGCAGATGAACAAAAGAACGTGATAGTGATGGGCGGTGACTATGTGGAAAAGAGGGATCACACCGGGGGCCGAGCCGTGGATATCTACCATGAGATCAAGGAACGAATATCTGTAAAAAGTGTTGAGGATGTTCGGGAGCTGATGGTGGTGTTAGAACAGGGATATGATCGACTTTGACTCCGGTGCGCAGATACCGAGCCTGTCAGATTCTTAGTGATATTTGATTATTTCCTAATAATGCATAATGGAGTATAATATACTGGATAAATTTTCATGAACTGTGAAAATCTGTGAAATCACTAAACTTTTGACAGTCTCAGATTATAACAATGATTATATCTAAGGTTACATCTATCGATCACATCGAATTCGGCGGCATATTTTCGTTTAAAGAGTGTATGGCTAAGCTCAAGACAAAAAAGATGTGTTAATTTTACAAAGTTTCTCATGTGATGGTTTTTTTATGCACGATAACTCCTACAATCTTCTAGGTATATATGATTTTTTG
>JAWOAU010000062.1:0-8690 GCA_046498385.1 Thermoplasmata archaeon
CTATGAAGGCAGGATCATCATGCAGGGTACTCCTGGAGATGCTCAATTGTTCATCTCTTTGATCCGATTTGAGAACGAAGAATTGAAGCATACTTCACCAAAATTCATCAAAATTTCGTTGATGAATTTGACAGTTACCGTTGAATTCGAAAAAACAAACAAGAAAAGGTACATTTTTTCCAATTTTAACCCCATTTCTCAGGTTGTTTTGGGCAAAAAACATGCTATAACCTGATAAATCGGGGTCAAGAGACCCCGAAAAAAGACTTCTGTCAAATTCATTTTATTGAGAAATTAGTAAGAGCTAAGTGTCAAACTTGGGTCTTAAAGGGCGATGTTATCAGCACCAGTACCGGGAATATCTCCAGACGACCGGCCCACATCTGTATTATAAGTGTTATCTTTTCCCACCACGGCATCCCGTCGTATGTGAGTCCCACGCTGAGGCCGACATTACCTTCGGCGGAGGCCACTTCAAAGAGTGCATCGGCCGCAGTGGCACCCCCGGCCATGAATACCATCGCTCCAAAGACTAACAAACCCAAATAGAGGACGGCATAGATGGCTACATCCATTATCTGCTCGTGTGTATAGTTTGAGCGACCCAGCTTCAATCGGTGTACAACCGATGCAGGTAATAGATAATCCTGTACCAGCCAGAATATCGCGTAGAATATCACAACGACTCGGATCAGCTTCAAAGCAGAAGCGGTAGAACCGTAGCCGCCTCCGAATATCATCAATATGGTCAATAAGAATTTCTGGAAGTCCGTCCATAATGATACATCGGCGGTGTTGAATCCGGTGCCGGTCAAGGCGGTTACCGTTTGGAATGACCCGAACCGGAAAGAATCGAAGGTGAGTCCCAGACTGATGGCAAGTATGACCGTTGAGATGACCGTGATGATCAATATAGCTCGAACTTCAACGTTTTCGAAGAATTCTTTGATATTACCAAGTACGAGTTGATGATGCATGGCGAAGGATATACCGCCTATGAGCATGAATGGGATGATGGCCATCTCGATCAAAAACGCATTGCCGTGTCCCTCCAAGGCATAAGACATGATGCTCTGATTTTTGACGGAGAAACCTCCGGTCGCCAGGGCTGTCATAGAGTGATTTAGAGAATCGAAAAATGGCATACCCAGTGCAAAAAGGATCAAAAGCAACATCAAGGTATATCCTCCGTAAATAGCCCAGATACGTCGAGTTGTTCGTACAACACTGGGAACCAATCTATCGCTGCGACCTTCGGCAGTATATAGATTGCCTGCGATGGTTCCCGAACGAACAACAAGTACACTCAGGAACAATACGATCACACCCACACCGCCGACCCATTGAGTCAATGAACGCCACAGCAATATGGATCTAGGTAAAGTTTCCACGTTCATACCGTACATGGTGAGTCCCGTAGCTGTGAAGCCAGACATGGTCTCGAATACCGCACTAAGAAAGGAAAGTCCGGCTGTTTCACCGTAATAATGTCCGGCCATCCAGAACGGTACCGCGCCAATTATAGCAAAGATCAACCATACGGTGGCCGATAGGGTGATAGCGGCACCTAGGTATAGCTCACTTTTCTCATAGAGCAGATATATGCAGGCACCTGTAACAAAAGAGAAAATTGCAGGTACCAGGAAACAAAGAGCCAAAATACCATTTTGATCGCTGGAATAAGCTACAAATGCGGGGATCAACAGTAAAACGCCCAATATGATCAGAAGTATGCCTAGATAATAGGTCACAGTCATCAATAGACCATAGGGTAAGTGATAGGGATGTATCTTATCCTGGATCGATTCCATCTCTTCTTTGAGCGATTCCCAAACAGTCCATTTGGCCATAGATAGCCCTCTAATCGTATCGTTGTACGATCATTCTTATCGTCCGAACATTTTATTTATACCGCGCATGTATTTTAGTAAATAAAACACTGGTAATACCTCTATCCTCCCTAACCACATGTTGATAATAAGTACGATTTTTAAGAGCGGATTCAAATTTAAAGATGTCACACCAGAGGATAAACCAACTGTTCCGATAGCGCTAGTGATCTCGAACAGAGAGGGTAGTAATTCTTGTCCGAATAATAAAAAGATGACAAAACTTGTAGAAAGGACTATGAGATATATGAAAAAATAATTAAATATAGTGACCAGTTCTTCGTCATCTATGATCTTTGATTCCAGATGCCTATATCGTTTTTTTACTATCGCAGTTTTGGGTAGAACCATATTTTCTATCTGCCATAATATAGATTTGAACATTATCCCCACTCTTGCGGCTTTAAGACCTCCGCCTGTTGATGATGTGTTCGCTCCGACGATCATGGCCACCACTATCAGTACAAAGACCAATGGCGCGGAAACTGCAGACCAGGATGCATATGGTATGGAATTCCAACCTGTTGTTGTTAGTGCTGAAACTATCATAAACACAGTATCCAAAACGCCTATGTAATTATTAGCTTCAAAGGAGAATAAAATATTTCCTCCGTTCAATGTGAATATGTAAAATAAGCACGAAAGGATGGTGAAAAGAGAAAGAATAGACCAGAATACTTTCGTCTCGATATCCCTTATATAATGTTTTATTTTCTTAGAAAAGAAGAAGTAAATCAGAACGAAATTGGTTCCTCCTATGATCATTATCGGTAGCGATACGAATGTTACAGATGCAGAACCATATGCCATTATGCTGTCACTTCTGGTGGAGAATCCGCCCGTGCTGAAACCAGCCATTGAATGACATAATGCATCGAACAATGATAAGCCGGAAATCACATAAAGAAATGTTCCACCAAGCATCAAGGCCAAATAGATGCCTGAGATCAATTTAATAGTGTTATTCAGCGAAGGAGTTATACGATGTATGTTTCCTGAGGCAAACATCAATTCCATTTTATCCTCCCATTTTTTCACAGGAGAAAGTACCACAACACCCATAACGATTATTCCAAGACCTCCTAAAAATTGTAATAGGTGTCGCCATAAATTTACGGAGTAAAGAAAACCGTCTGCATTTCCACCGAACGTAGTCAGACCCGTTGTGGTCCAACCGGAGATAGCTTCAAAGTATGCATCAAGATAAGTGATATTTTCCGGCCCGGGATTGATAAAATAAAAGGGTAGAGCAGAAGGAAAAGATACTATCGGCCATGCCAATACTACTAAGCTGATGGCGTGTCGTTTTTCAATTTTACCCTTTGTTGGCATCAAGCGTAGAACGGTACCTGACAACGCGGAAATAACTGCAGAATATATAAAGGGTCTATATACATCGCTTTCGCCGTAGATATAGGCAGTAAGAAGTGGAATCAACAGTACCACAGATACGATTAAAAGGAGGTTGCCCATTTCTCTCATTACCAGGCAAGCGTCCTTTTTTGAATATTTCCACATCATCTTATTCTCCTAGGATTTTTATTTGACATGGTGGAATACACCTTTGCACCACATCTCACCAACGCGCTCACGATGGCATGTTCCCTTGCACCGCCTCCGACTGTGATTACCTTCATATTATCGATACTTGTATCATGAGGGGGAATATAAGGTTTGAGGGCACTGTTTTGATACTGTATTAATATTTATTATGTCATTTTTCATTGCTGGCCCATCTGCGTACAAATCGTTCTACCAAGCTGTCCAGGAATGTACGTCTATATCGAATAAGTAAATCTGCAATAGCTTCTTCATTTTTAACATAGTATCTTCTATCCGTACAAATAATCATATCTCCTTCCATGAGCTTTTTTAGATGATAGGATAGTGTCGAAGGTGCTACATCTATCACCTCTGAGATATCTCTATGTGTTGATCCCGGGAACTCCATAAGGTAAAGTAATATGGTTCTTGGAAGATCCTTTCTAAGAACTGCAAGACGGGCCTTGTCCCGGGAATCAATATTTCCACGGACGTAGAATCGTTTGTACTTCCCCTCGGGTATGGAGATACCGGATCACAGTATAGCTGTGGGAGTACCTGCGAAGATAATCAAGCAGGGTGACAGGGGTATCCTCGAAAGTATCAGAGCTAATGCGGAACATTATCATACGCTACGGGACGAACACAAAGCCGGTAAGTACGAGGTATATTGATCAATTTTTACTCCCTATACACACAGAGATGTAGTGGTTGTTTCTTTCCCAGCCGGGATTATCGATGTATACATGATTAAAATCTGCTAACGCTTTCTCTTTGTTACCCGATCTGAAATTGGCGATCCCTCTGTAAAAGTAATATATCGAGTCGGAGCCGTTTAGCTCGATGGCGATCTCCAGCTCTTCTAGCGCATCCTCGAATCTTCTTTTTCCTAAAAGACACATCCCTCTACCCAGATGGCCGTCGGCGTCGTCGTTATCTTTTTCCAATATACGGTTAAAGTGTTCTTCCGCACGGCTGTAATCCCCCTTCATGAACCTCACGGTACCCATGAGCAGGGGGTGGTCGGATGCTGAAATATCTGTAAATCGATAGTCGTTATTTATGGTAGCCTTTCGGATCTGCTCGATGATATGTTCATCATCTTCGTCGGACAGCACTATCTCCGGGAACGACGATACTGTCCTTGAGAAATAATAGGATTGTTCGGTTTCTCCGAGCTCACGGGCAAGTCTGGACATCGATTCCGATAGGTCATCCTGCGTGTAGCCCAAGGACATGGCCGTACGCCAATTTCTTCTTGCCTCCGAGGGGTTGTTCTTCAGGTAATAGATACATCCTTTAGCTGCATAAGCTCTAGGTCTTAGATGGATAGATTCTACCATATCGAAGTATCTAAGAGCCTTTTCGAGCTCACCCCGGATACCTTTGAAAAGTCCCAGTATATAGTATGCCATATCTTGCTGCCCGGTATTTTTCAGGGCTCTCAGACCCCTTTCTTCTAAGTCATCTCCCACGGACCCAAGGAAGATGTTTCTCAATATCATACCATCAGGACTACGGGTATCGGCGAGAAAATCGTGGACATCGTCGAGATCAGAAAGGGCTTCGTTAGCGGCCTGCCATGATGCCGGATCGGATATCTCAAGAGATCCCACTATGTACTCCAAAAGTATCCGAACAACGTCATTTCTGATTTCACTTCCTTCCGACTCCCAGAGATCGAGATCCGCAGGGTGGATGAAAAGAGGTGCGAACCTACCGGCGGCCTCCAGCTTTTTGAGTAGTTCCCTTTTGGAGATGTGATATCCTCTCTTTTCTAGTGCGATTTGGAAAAGATCCTGTGCATCCTCAGCGCTATCTGCAAGCCCGGCGTAGGCGGGCCAGAATGTTCCGTCCAGGGCTAAGGCCTCCCGGTAACAATCTAGCTCCAGTTCTTTGTCTCCCGTTTGTTTGAACATCCTACCCAGGATATACCAGTTAGGTGGAGAGGTTTTGACAAGAAGACCCTGGCGTATCAATTTAATGGAATCGGCATATAGGCCCATGGCAGAGGACGAAACAGCGGCTAGACGATAATTTCTATCTTTTAGATATGCGATGCTTTTGTTATAATGGCTTAAGGCACGTTCATGATCACCCTTTGTAAAGAAAATGTCTCCCAATCGCGTGTGTATCTCTCCGGTCTCAAAACCCACATCCAGAGCTTTTTCGTAGTATAGCTCCGCACCCTTGGCATCGCCGAGGATACGTCTCATATCGCCGGCATCCAGTAATTTCATGTGGTCCCTTCTCATGCTAAGATTGATCGTCAGAAGGATGGAGGATATAGTGGAAACGGATATGGCTATGAAAAGTATGATTATATTTACCCGGCCCCGGCTCACATAGGGAAAGTATTCGAACTCCAGGGGAAAATAAAGTATCATAAAAAGTGAAAAAAGCCATGTAAGCATGAAGATACTCTTTCTGCTCAACACCCCCAGTTTACGATATATCAGATATATACCGACGGAAGCCGATATGATTGTGGTGATCAGAAGAAGGATGATAGTTATCTCGAACTTGCCGTGAACTATCCACCATTCTACCTGTAAGACCGTCAAGGTCAGGCTCGATAAGATAAGTAAACCTGCGATCAAACCTATTTTGTCAACCGAGTAATCGGATTGTACGAAGATCAGTATAGAAAGAATTATGGTGAGCGAAACCGCACCCGATAACAGATTGTGGATGATGAACTGCCATCCGGTGGGTACTAAGAAGGAAAACAGTATCAATAGGAGTATTATCGCCTGAGACACCGGTATGAATTTGATAGTAGGTATCCTGCGTGTTATCGATCCTAACTCCATTGTGAGTTTTTTAGATACCATCGGCAGATTATAACTGCTGTGATATATTAATTTTGCCTGGGATCACCGGCTTAAAAAGGTATAAGACCGGAAAGTGCACCGAAATACCATAGAGCGACGAAGATTACAGCGATCAAAATGAGTATTGCAACGCACTTGATAAGCTGCCAAACAGCCCATATTATCGCGATAAGGACGAAGATCCCTATCAATACCAAGGCCACTATCATTGGTGACATGATCTATTAATTTACTTTTTAGTATATATAACTTTGCCATATATCGGGACGGAGGCTAACAGTGTTAGAAGGAGTACTGCTGTGCTAAAAAACGGGGTCGATTCTTCTGTGGTCTCATCTACATCGAGGATGCTTTCCATTTCGTTGTAGAGTTGATCGCTATCCGTGAATCCCTGTGATCTACCCAATTCCGTACCATCGTGATCCGTGAAAACTATTTCCGGATAAGACTCAACTGAGTATTTCTGAGTAAGAGAAGGTCTGGATGGGGCTTCGATCTTGACCATAACAAATTCGTTGGATAATTCGATGATCGACGTCTTTGAGAAGGTTTCTCTTTCCATCCTGTCGCACTGTGCACAAGTATCGTCCCGGAAGTAGAGCAATAGAGGTTTCCCCGTACTCTTTGCCTCGGCCCTACCGTCTTCATAAGAAACCCAGTCGATGCTTTCGCCGTGATACATCTGTAGAGAACGAGATATATCATCTGTTAATTGCTGAACATCTCGGAATCCGGTACGCCGGAATTGTTCGACCCCCTGAGGTGTCAAAAATATCATGGTTGGCAATCCGGTCACGCCGTACATATTGGCGACTGTTGTATCCACATCGGTATCTTCCTCGATAAATATCATATTTGAAGATGCATCGATCACTCTTTGATCGGGAAATACTTCTTCTTTCATCTTTATGCAGTATGAGCACCAACCGGCGCCGAAATAGATCATCACCGGTTTGTCCTGTATCCTGGCGGCTTCCAACCCGTCTTCATAGGAATACCATTCGATATCGGATGTTGCGCCGGAAACTGGCATAAATATTTGTGCGGACAGGAGGATGACCATCAAGAACACGAGTCGCTTGTGCATGTTATCTACATAACTAGTTACGTACTCGTATTTAATGCTTTTGTGTATATTGCGCAAAACTCCCACGGGGAAAACATATAAATACGGCTACCATATCGAATGGATTGATTATGGCACAGAAACCCGGCAGTATGTACAGAGAAGTCAAAGGGCAGGCGTACACCCGTAAGAAATACATCGGAGGGGTACCTCACGTTAAAGTAGGACAGTTCGTTACAGGTAATCGAAAAGGTGAATTCGAGATGGAACTCGAACTGGTAGCCCAAGAGAAATGTCAGATACTGGATAATGCCCTTGAATCCGCTCGTATCGTACTCACAAGAACCTTATCGAGGAAACTTGGCGATAAAAACTTCAAGGCCCAGATATTGGTTTACCCGCATCATGTTCTACGTGAAAACAAGCAAGCAACAGGAGCCGGTGCGGACAGAGTTTCCGAAGGGATGCGACGTGCTTTCGGTAAAAAAGTCGGTAACGCAGCTCGTGTCATGGAATACCAACCTGTCATCCGGGTTTGGATAGACGAAGCTAATATCGATGTGGCTAAAGACGGTCTTAGAAAGGCTTCTATGAAATTACCTACCCCGTGCAGGATCAAGATCCGGTAAAACAAAGCTTGAATATTTTTTTACAACAAAGAGCAGAAAGTTTATTAGTGTGTATAACACTGTTATAACCATGGTTCTGCAAACAGGATGTGCACTGGGATCCGGTTCGGATGTGGTAGTACAGGTGTTGGTGATAATAGTGATCATACTGGTAGCTATAATACTGCATCAAAGAGCTAAAAATTAGTTCAATACTTCTTAACCCAAGTTTGACAGTAAGAGATAAAAGGTGCTCTTAGTTCAGTTCTTTTCATGCAAACAAAAATAACATCCCTAAGAGCAAGACATATTTAGCGGAAAAGAAAAACATACAATTCTTTTCCACAGCTAACTCATCACAAAACTAAGCTTCTCATACTTTGTGAATCGTTATAGAACTGAACAACAATATATCTTTTCCTATTGGAACAATCATAACCGTGCAGAAGTATTACGAACGGTTAGAATTGTTTGATATATTTGGAAAACACAAGAGCCGTGGTAGAGATATCAATGCCCTGGTTGAGGCATTGGTGAGCTACAGGCTCACCGAGAACCAAAGCATTACGAAAGCTGCAGATTGGATAAACCGTGATGAAGTATTGGTACGAAATCGGCACCTTCGAGCGGCCGACCCGCGGTGAGGGTCCGGTCGTCTATCTGGCCGTCGAGAGCCCCGGTATCGGCCGAATACACGGGAGACTCACGGCCGAATTCGGTGCGATCGAGGGGATGGAGGGCGACGACTACG
>JAWOAU010000072.1:0-53419 GCA_046498385.1 Thermoplasmata archaeon
AGGCGGAGGTGCTCCTGAGAAGGTGTGGAAGCTCGCCAAAAAGAAGATAGTGATAGAATTGATACCGGAGGACCGATGATATGGCCGTATCTGTAAAAGCAGACGGTCTCTGCAAGAGTTTTGGGGATGTCACCGCGGTGGACGATGTGTGCTTTCAGGTAAAAAGGGGTGAGTTCTTCGGTTTTTTAGGTCCCAACGGTGCCGGCAAGACCACTACGATAAGGATGCTGACCGGGCTGATAACACCAGATTCCGGAAAGGCGATCATAGAGGGTATCGATTCGCGTAAAGACCCTCTCCATGCAAAGATGAACATGGGGGTCATACCGGAGTTCGGGAACATATATGTTGATCTTACTGCGGAGGAAAATTTGTTTCTCGCCGGTAAGTTCTACGGGATGTCAAAGGTTGAGAGGGAAAAAAGAACATCGGAGATATTGGAGATACTTCAGTTGAAGGGGAGAGAAAAGGACAAGGTCAGGACTTTTTCCAAGGGAATGAAACAGCGGGTCAATATCGGCTGTGCCATAATACACGAACCTCCGGTGCTTTTTCTGGATGAACCCACTTCCGGTCTAGATGTTCAGAGCAGAAGATTGGTGGTACGTATAGTGAAAGAGTTGAAGGAGAAAGGCAGCACAATATTCCTTACGACACACAACATACAAGAAGCTAACGAACTGTGTGAGCGCGTAGGGATTATCCACAAAGGTAAATTGGTGGCCATAGATAGACCGGAGAGGTTGAGGAACACCTTCGATAAGACCCAGTCCGTGGAAGTCTCTCTCGAGGGAGATTTCGATGGATTGGATATGTGTAACGAACATGTGAATAAGGTTTTAACATCCGGCGATAAGATGGTCGTATACACCGACGATCCGGATGCCACCGTTAAAGAGATGGTGACATATGCTAGGGACAAAGATCTGAAGATAATATCTCTAAGAACTTGCGGACCGAGTCTCGAAGAAGCTTTCGTGCGTTTGACGGGGGGTTCAAAATGAAGCATACCGAATTTTTTAGAGGAGTACTGGTCACTGCGGAAAAAGACATCAAGATATACTACAAAAAACCACCCGTCATGATCTTCGGACTCCTGTTTCCGCTATTCATGTTCCTGGCATTCTACATGGGTAGGAAGATTGAGCTGGCTCTGTTTTTCCCCGGATTCTTGGCGATGACTCTTTTCTTTACCTCTTCTTCCGTAGGTCCCCTGGTCACCCCCTGGGAGAGGCAGGCAGGTACATATGAACGGCTGCTTTCATATCCCGTCGATATCAAAGTGGTGCTCATGGGAGATATATTGGCAGGTTCTCTGTTCGGCATCATGATATCCATGGTGGTCCTCTCGGTGAGCTGGCTGTTCATACCTCTACAGATAGTCAATTTACCACTGCTGGTACTGACAACGCTTCTGGGCGCTTTGGCATTCTCCACCCTGGGAGTACTGCTGGCATCCCCCGCAACCACCGCACCGTCGTCCATAATGATGCTTTCCAGCCTTATCAGGTTCCCACTGATATTCGTGAGTGGTATATTCATCCCACTCTACGATATGGAAGGTGTGATGAGATCATTGACCTACTTGTCACCTCTTACTTATCTGGTTGATTCGTTCCACGCTGGTATAGGTGGGAATAACGTGCTTCCCATGGCCGCAGCATCGGTGGCACTGCTACTGTTCAGTGCAGTGTTCTTTCTACTCTCAGTAAAGATACACCAGCGGAACATGATAAAGGGACTGTGATGCAGATAAGCTGGACCGTTGTAGATGATATCGGGCATGGTTTCACCAGGAGATATGATCACGATCAGCCTATTTTTGATCATATAGTTCTCTTTCACCCATCTCTGTATCGACCTTGCTATCATAAAGTGAGTAATCCGATGACACACATGCGTTCATAGTAATGTATAAATACCAGTTATACCTTTGTATAACTTGATGATAGAATTAGAGATGAGCGTAGGGGCAAAGGGGCAGGTCGTCATCCCTTCTGTCTTCAGAAAGAATTTCAACATACGGCCTGGAGACAAGGTGATATTCGGATCCAACGGAGACAGATTGATACTCCGAAGGTCGGAAAAGGGTACTGTGAAGACACTAGAGAAGATGGCTTCGCGTGTCGAGAGTGTTAAGGTCGATTCGGACAAAGATTACGAAGATAGGATGAAGGAGAGGCTGGGATGAAATATCTGGACTCGAATGTTTTGATATATGCCGCCCTGGACGACCAAGAAAGGGGTAGATGGTGTAGATCCCTCTTAAAAAAGATCGAAGAGGGAGAGGAAGGTGCGGGAACATCCTATCTGACCTACGACGAAGTTCTTTGGAAGATAGACAAAGTTTTATCCAGAGAAGACGCATTAGAGGCCGTCGAGGCCATCCTGACCATGCCGAACCTTAAATTTTTTGATGTGGACGACGAAGTCATCTGGAAGGCACATGAATTGATATCTCTGAAGGGATTCGACCCCAGGGATGCCATACACCTCAGTACCGCTTTGAACCACGGCATATATACAATTGTATCCGAGGACAGCGACTTCGATGATATCCCTGAGATAGAGAGGGTGTGGATTGGGGGGTGATATTTCATCGTGAAAAGGTCTCAGACTTATCCCTGCGGTTCGTCGACTTCGATCAACCATCTCCAGACCGGGACGGATTCTATCTTCTTACCTTCTCTCTCCAGTATCTCCTCGTGATCCCATGTGAGTATGGTCAGATCGTCACAACGAAGGGCATCACTGCCTCTTATCAATCCTTTTATCTCTCTTTCTTTGGTTTTTGTGTCTCCGATATCATAGCTTACCTGTATCAGTTTTTTCACATGTTCATCTTCCTTAACGATGAAATCCACTTCGTTCTGTTTCTCGTCTTTCCAATAATAGATCTCCCAACCCTCGTTCCAATATGCCTTTCGTCTCTGTAATTCGATGGCCACCAGGTTTTCCAGCAATCTACCTCGATCTTCAGAGAAGGCGAAGGCTACTGAATCAACTATACCAGGGTCTATGCAATATGACTTCTTCGGTGCGATGATCTGCTTCTTCAAGCTGAAAGAAAACCGTTCTAGGATGAAGACTATCTGTACTGATTCTAAGTAGTCCACATAATCTTTAACTGTGTGAACGTTTTTGACGTCTATCATACCCTTCAACTTCGAATATGAAAATTCGTTGCTGTAATTGGAGACCAGAAATTTAGCCAACTCTCTAAAACTCTTCTTATCTCTGATGGAATATCTGGTCAAGGCATCTTTCATGATCACGTCCTCGTAGATCCTCATAAGATAATGCTTCCCGAATCTGTAGCTCTCTGGAAATCCTCCCTTCTTCATGTAGTTCTCCAACTCTCTCTTCAACATAGAAACTTCCTTCGTACTGTGACTCTTTGGTACTTCGACTCCTCGGTACTTTAGATATTCCCTAAATGAGAACGGATACAGATGGAAGTCGACATACCTCCCTGTGAGATGCGTTGACAATTCCGAAGAGAGAAGGTTCGCGTTGCTGCCGGTTATGACAACTTTCTTCGTTCTTCTGAGCCTGTTGACGAATAATTCCCATCCATCGATGTTCTGGATCTCGTCGAATATAATATAGTCGATATCTCCTTCTGTCTCATAGAACGCTTCCAGGACATAGTTCAACTGATCTTTATCTAGATCTATCAGTCTTTCATCGTCGAAATTCAGGTGGGCGTATCTTTTACCCTCT
Organism: Thermoplasmata archaeon; assembly: GCA_046498385.1. GTDB lineage: Archaea > Thermoplasmatota > Thermoplasmata > Halarchaeoplasmatales > Halarchaeoplasmataceae > Halarchaeoplasma. Next base: position 3,724 of record JAWOAU010000072.1, read on the forward strand.
AATATCATGTGTGAAGCTATGGATTTTCCGCATCGCCTGATCCCGATGATGGCAACTATGTTAGGATGTTCCAGGTAATGAGATAGATCCGGATTTTCCCTCTCTATAATCTTCTCCTCCTCCATTATCTCCTGGATCTCTTCCTTCTGATCGGCGATGATCTTCTTCAATTCAGCTACATTCATAGACAACATATCGTCAGACTTCTTTATATATCTTGTCATCATACCGTCAAACTTTCAGTAAAACTTTGACATCATACTGCCAAACATGCATTTGTTTTACCATAATATTATGATCACTGTGATGTATAAATGGCCGTTATACTTTTGTATAACTCGATGAGATCCCTGAGATCGATAGGGAATGGGTGAGCCCATGAGTCACCCCCCTTCCAGTATACCATAAATGCTCTGCAAGTCTTCCTCTTCCAAAGGACCGCAGATATCCGGATCCACATTGCCCCGGGCGATGTGCTCAGCGGTGATGCGGCATGATTTATAACCGCAGGCGCCGCAGCTGTAACCCGGTAGTAATCCCTGGATCCTTTCGGCTAGTAATCCTTCTTTTTTGGAAGTTTTCATGATGGTTTCACTGCTGACCAATCTTCCGGTTACGATCCCGATCATCATGATGGCCGGTACGGTGAAAAGGTACCTAAGAGTCATGAAGGAGATACCCATGAATTGCGCCTCGACTATGAGCATGGGCACCTTCACAACGGCCCATGCGCTGAGGATGATCACTATGTTGGATACAGCGGAACCTTTTTTTAGCAATGTATAACAAACAGGGAAGGCGGCGTATATAGGGCCGGCGGAGAAAGAGCCTATGAGCACAGATGCGAACTTACCCTTTAATCCGGATTCCTTACCGAATATCTTCATGATGGTTTCTCGGGATACCCAGACCTCCACCAAACCCATAACTATGAAGACCGCTGGTAGGATCTGCAGCATCTCTAGGATGTAGGAAGATGTGTTTTTTAAACCGGATAACCCTAAGGAAGGAGAATAGATGAATACGATAACATAGGCAAAAACAGTGAATACTGCTATCTTGTTGTTTTTCAATTTCTCTAGGATGTTGGTCACAGTATCACCCCCATCCCGAATGATATCATGATGGCGGCCGCGAAACTCAGTATGTTACGTACCAATGTGAACCTCTTACCGAAGTATTCTATCTCTATGGGTGCAGTGATGAATCCCACCATGGTAAGAGTGGTTATGAAAGCTGCCATGGACACGAGATGTGCTCCTTGATCCACCAACGACGCCGCCAGAGGAAAGGCCACGAAGGCGGGGATCAATGTTACCGTGCCAAAGGCTGCGGAGATCAAAGTAGCCGTAGGGACCGAGGTACCTCCGAGAACGTTCCTTATGGTCTCCGGAGGGACAAGTGCTAAAAACAATCCTATGAGAGCGAGTATGGAGATTATCTCTACAGCTATACCCCGCCCCATGTTAGTGGCGACTTTTATGCTTTTCTTGGTTTTTTCCCTGCTCTTAAGAAGGGACCATACGAGAAGCATGACCGCCACGAGCAAGAGAGCTATAATCGTTATATCCATTTTAACACCATTACGCAACGTAATACTACGTTATGTAGTATAAATAGATTACCCATAAAGGACAAATAACACGGCATTCATGATACGGTGATGCAGAAAAGGGTCCCCACCGAACTGATAAGCTACCTGGTAATGAAGACCTTTGACAAGGAAGGAACCACCTATGGCTATGAACTCATCAACGAGTTGAAAGATATCTCAAAGGGTCACTGGGACCCAAGTTACGGGACCATATACGGGGCTCTGAATCGTATGGAAAAAAAAACTTTCATAGAACGGGTTGAAGGAGATATGGAAGACAGAAAGTATTATCGACTCACGGCAAAGGGGAAGAGGGAACTGGATAAGAAAGAGGAGGAGATGAAGGAGATCGGAGAGATGGCCCGGGAGAACGTTCTCGGGTTCCTATCCGTTTACCGGGAGATCTACGGTGAAGATAAATTCCAGGAGCTCATGGAGAGGGTAAAAGAGGAGTTCGACCTCTGATCACCCTTTTGAGCTGAGATATTTTCTCTCCTATTTACAAACAACATAACCAGGTGATATCGTCCTTTGTCAGTTTTTCCTGGGACTGGGCGTCTTGACCACCAGTATCTTCGTATCCTCGTGGGAAGTGTTCCTGACGTTATGCGGTATATCCTTGGGGCTTAGGACTATGGTGCCCTCGGGCACGTGTTCTACGTCGTCTCCGACCTGTATCTCGGCGGTGCCCTGGATCACATGGAAGAACACGTTCACGGGGGTGGTGTGCTCCTTCAAGCCCTGGCCCGGGGCGAAGGCGAGAAGGACTACGTCCACCTCGTCCTGCTGTATCAGTTTGTAGGGTGCAAAACTCTCTTTCGGTTCGAATTCTTTCAGGTCGATTTTTTTCATATATATCACCCTTCTTTCTTTTCTCCCCGTATGGTCACTGTCACATCTTTCACAGGGATATCCTTACCGGAAGCAGCCAGCGCTCGTTTGACGATCTGTATCAACCCGAAGCAGCACGGCACCTCCATGTGTGCTATGGTTATACTCCTGATCTCATTACGTTTGAATATCTCGGTGAGCTTTTCAACGTACTTCTGTGCATCGTCCAGTTTGGGACAGCCTATTATAAGTCCTCTCCCGCTCAAGAAGTCGGTGTGAAAGTTGGGGTATGCGAAGGGTACGCAGTCCGCAGCGATCACCAGTTCGGCGTCCTTGAAGTAAGGTGCTTCTACGGGAACAAGATGAAGCTGTACCGGCCACTGCCTAAGCTGAGTGGATATCCGTCCCACTTCACCCTCCCGGGACTTCACATCCCACTGGGATGGCTCCGATGACGGGCATCCACAGGCGGTTGTGGGTTCATCTGATAAAAGTGGTGACTCCACCCCGATCTCTTCCAGATGCTGCAGCGCTTCTTTCAGTAAATCGCTCTGGCCGTGCTCCTTCAGATGTTCCAGATGTGCCTTCAGTACGTTCTCTCCCTGCTCCACCATCCGTTCCACAACCGCTTTTTCGTCGTAGGGCTCCGCCTCCCGTTCCTCGATGGTTATGGCATCTAGCGGACAATCGCCTATACATGCACCTAAACCATCGCAGAAAGCCTCGTTCACCAGCCGGGCCTTTCCGTCGATCACCTGGAGAGCACCTTCGGGACAACCCTTAACACACTCCCCGCAGCCGTTACACAGCTCTTCATCTATGTTAATTATCTCTCTTTTCATTTTTTCTCACCTACCTTTTGCAAGCATATCCTGTCCCCCTTTGCAACGGAACTGATCTGCGTGAACTCTATATCTCCCAGGATCCTCTTTATCACTTCCCGGTGTACGTCACACAACCATGCGGAATATCTTTCGGGTAAGCCGGAAAAGGCACAGTTCTCGTACCGCAGATAGTACTCACCATTTTTCTTCTCGTGGGATGCATAGAAACCTAAATCATCGAATGTCTCTGTGAGGGCAACTACACGCTTGTGAAATTTATCTTCTACCTCGGGCAGCATACCTGAGATATTATCCACCAATCGTTCTTCGATCTTTTCCAGAGCTTCTTCTCCGTATTCATCTACAATCGCATCCAGTACAGATTCAAGAAGAAAATCACTTTTACTAGGGAACAGTCTCTCGCCCGCCTGTGTGATGCAGTAATATTTTTTAGGTCGTCCTCTAGAAACCTTCTGGAAGTCGTGGTCTATCAACCCTTTATTTTCAAGTATATCCAGATGTCTACGGACCGCACTCTCGTTTATATCCAATTCACCCGACAGCTCGACGGCGGTCATATCTTTGCTTAGTAGATATCGCAAGATAGCGGTACGGGTATCCTCCGACGGTATTCCTATCTTTTCGGTCATCGACCATATATGGTAAAAGGGGTTTATATACTTTACCCACCTTATTGTGATTATAACACCTTCACATGTTGCAAGAGACTGTCAAAAGTTTAGTGATTTCACAGATTTCCACAATTCATGAAAATTTATCTAGTATATTATACTCTATTACTGATTATTTAGAAATGATCAAATATCACTAAGAACCTGACAGGCTCTGTTGCAAGTAATGTTTAAATAATAGGCATGGCATTAAGAAATCATGGGTAAAATCGGTCGAGGGTTGACGTTAATGAAAGCCAGTTGGGAGATATTGAAGGAAGATAAAAAGATAATGATATTACCGCTGGTCTCCATGGTATTATCTTTAGCGATCATAGTTACTTTCTTTGCACCTTTATTCTTTTTAACCGGTTTTGATCTTTCACCAGAGATATTCCGGGGTTTCAGACTCTATATCTATCTGTTTGCCCTTTACGCACCTCTGTTTTTTGTGGGTACATTTTTCAACACCGCAGTGGTTGCATGTGCGGATGCAAGGATAAAGGGAAAACGTCTATCCATCAAGGGCGGCTTAAAGGTGGCTTACGAGAACTGGTACAAGATACTCTTGTGGGCCCTTCTGGCAGGAACCGTAGGAGTTCTTTTACAGCTGCTGCGGGACAAGCTCAGTATTCTCGGTCATTTCGTTAGCTCCTTGGCGGGGATAGCCTGGACCTATGCCACATTTTTCATAGTTCCCGTATTGATATTTGAAGAAAGGAACGTACTCGATTCCGTCAAAAAGAGCGGAGGCCTTTTCGTGGATACCTGGGGAGAAACGTTAGCGGGTTCCATAGGATTCGGTATAATCATATTTATATTGGGTTTTGCAGGACTGTTACCCCTGTTATTGTTGACCATATTTGGCATAATAGGTTGGATGATCGCACTCATACTGGGTTTTCTGTATATCGTCCTTCTTTCCGCTTTCAGTTCAGCTCTGAATGGAATATTTGTGACCGCGTTGTATCATTACGCAAGGAACGGCAAACTATACGGTCCTTTCACACTTGATATGATTCCAAGCCCGGTCAGTTCCGGCAGTTATCCTTCGAGAGAATATGGGGATCATTCAGGAAAAGAGCAAAGTTCCGTTGATCTATATTACAGCGGACCCTCCTGGAGAAGATAATATCCGGTGTCCGTAGTCATCGAAGGAACGTCACACTGATTGAATTTTATTATGATTGTTAGACTGGATGTTGGTAGAAAAAATAAGTGGTGGAACTATCCGATATTACACGAACATCCCGTATAAAGGATTCCCACCAACAAATGATCCCCGTCATACGCAGAGGCAGAAAGCGTATAGGGGGATGAGCTTCACTTCCACACCGTTTATGTACCTGGTGTCGTATGTGTCCTCAGTGAGGAGGTATGGCTTGAAACCGGTTTTCTCGGCTGCATCCACCAGGCTATCAACATCATGTTTACCATATTTAACCTCCAGCAGCAAACCCCTCTTCGGTAGAACGATATCCACCTCAGGGTCCTTAAAGTAGTAGGGAGGTTCAAATCGCTTGGCGTGGTTGAAGGCGATGGTTTCCGCTTTCAAACCCTCCTTGGCAGGATAGATCCTGTTGTATGCGTGATCTTCGATGTAAACCTTTGGATTTTTTCTAATGGATTTGTGCTCGGATACCGTGTACGGCCTGCTGCGCTGGATAAGGTAGGAATCTTCCAGATAGCCCAGGTACTTCTTTACCGTTCGGAAGTCCGAGTCCAGACTATTGGATATACTGTTGTAACTGATCCTCTGCCCGGTTTGCGTGGCCAGAAGGAGGAATATATCTTTAAGGATGGAACTCCGACCCACATTGAAGAGTTCCACCACATCTCTGAAGAAAACCAGGTCCAGATTTTCCTCCAGTTCCTCCAGGGGTCTTATGGAGCTGTAAAGTTCCGGCAGTCCACCCTGTTCGAAGTAATCCCTGAACATGATGGCTATCTTTCTATCCGGGAGTTTTATCTGCTCAAGCTCCGACTTTTTTTGTTGGATTCCATTGTACTGGAGAAATTCCCTGAAGGAAAAAGGGAACAGCCTTACCAGTGAGAATCTGCCCACGAGTCCCTCCCCGGCACCCTTGACGACGTTGGAGGCCGAGGAACCGGTAACGGTGAAATCGATATCTCTGTAATGGTCCTTGAAGAGTTTTACGCAATTCCTTTCGCTATTTACCAAACATGGATATCTCGGATGGAAAGGACCAGTTACAAAAAAAGAAAAAGGGGCTTTCGGGAACCTCGATCCCCGCATCACAGACCGAGCTCTTTTCTCTTCCTGTCGATGTGCTCCTCTATACCGTCGACGATCTCCTTGGGATCATCACCGACTGCAAGCTTACCACCGGTCAGCGATTCCACGTCCTCGGTCAACAGTTTAACCACGTTCTCGCTTCCGGTAACAGGGGGTGTCGGGGATACGTGGGTGTACAGGCCGTAAGCGATGGCCGCCACCGCCGCGATGGTGGCCTTCTGCTCCATGTACTCGGGAGCGGTCACTGCCACCGGTAGCTGTGTAGGATCAACGCCCAGGGCATCAGCCACGGTGGAAACAAGATTCAGCAGCCTGCCGGTATCGGTGCAGGTGCCGAAGCTCAGCACCGGCGGAACCCCCAAGGCCTCACAGACCGCCTTCAGCCCGTCGCCGGCCTTATCTTTCGCCTCCATTGAAGTCAGACCTCCTACCTGAAGTCCTGCGTTCCCGCAGCCCGCACTGAGCACCAGTATGTTCCTCTTAATCAGTTCCTCGGCAACCGCTATGGTGATATCATCCTGGGGTCCGTTACTCAGGGTAGTACAGCTAACCAGAGCCACGATTCCCTTGATATTTCCGTTCTCTATGTTCTCCAGCAGAGGATCCAGAGAGCCACCAAGGGCCTCGAGAACTGCCTCGGGGGAGAAGCCGGTAACTATCTTTCTCTTGTAATCGGGTACGTTGGTGGGCTTACCTTTACGGGCGACAAAATTGGATACGGCCTTCTCTATTATCTGCATGGCCTGCACCTCCACCTTCTCGGGATCGTAGTATATCTCGTGCTCAACTCCCGGTATGTTCACCAGCTTCGTAACCGGTATTATGGTCGAACCGTACTTTTCAGCGTATATCTCCGCGGTGGGTACGGTGCAGTTCATATCCGCTACGAAGGCATCCACCGCACCGGTGGCCAGCACGTATTCCTCACCGAGCCAGTTACCCGTCATCCCGATGAATACATCATCGCACGTAAACCTCTGCATCAACTCCTGTCCGGTCTCTATTGAGCCGATTATATGTATGCCCTTTGCACCTTCCTTTCTGGCCATCTCCTGTACATCGCCCCTTCCGGCCACCATTATAAGGGCGGCACCCATGAAGGGCTCGTGACCGTTGGGAAGTATGTTGACGTAATCGGGATCCAGTACACCCATGTCCACCTCCGCTTTATGGGGCTTTGCGGTACCGAAAAGAATGTCCTGCACCTCCTCCAGGAGGGTCAAGGAACCGTAGGCGGTGGCCAACCCCATCCTCAGGGTCTTCAGTGCCAAACTCGCGTAATCGCTGTCAACATTTGTCATCACACTGGTGTTGACGTCCATCATCTCGTGAAGGGGACCGCCCGGGAGTATTCCCAGTTTTTTCCACACCTGCTTCCGTGACCCCGGCGCGAGCCTTTCCATCACCTTGGATGGCTCGTCGCTATCCCTGTTTATCTCCTGGATCATATAATCCGCCAGTTCCGATGCTAGCTGATTTTTTTCCAGGGAAGAATCCATCCCCAATCTGTCGGCAAGGGACCTCAATTTTTTCTCGTCCTTTATTTCGAATATGGTATTTCCCTCCGCTGTTGCCTTCAAGGTCTTCGCCGCAGTGTTGGCGTGAAAGGTATATGCCGTAGTACCCATGGTATTCATCATGAGCAGATTCCTCATCACCATGGCGTTTTTGTCTATCCCGCAGACCCCTCTGTCGGTCTTTCCCGGGATTATCCTGCAGGGACCCTGGCTGCAGATGTAGCATCTCAGTCCCTTCGAGCAAAAATTACATCTTATCTTCTCCATGGCATCGAACCGATCATGAACATTGGTCAGTCCGTCCTCTTTCACCTTTCCGTATATTTCCTCCACGGATCCGTGTGCGCTTTTCTTACCCATATTAACACCTGTTAAGGCCATATACCGCCCCCTCTTAAATATCTTTCGTAATATCACGAACATTCGTATTTGTGCGAAACATTTTATACCCCTCGAGCAGTTATGTGATTTAGTTTTCACATGGACGAAGAGACTAAGTTTTACTCCACCAACAAGGGTACCGTTGCGTTGAAGGGTTCCGCAAAGAACGATATAATAAAGCTCCTCATGGAAGGCGATAAAACGAGCTCGGACATACAGGACGAACTGGGCAGAGCCAAATCCACCATCTCCGTTCACCTATCGGACCTCAAGAAACTAGGGGTGATCGATGAGCGAACCCACCCCGAGGACAGCAGAAAGAAGATATTCTCGCTCAAATCCACGTTCGTGGGTTCCTCGGATGTTCCCTCCAAAGAACAGTACAATATAATACTGGAAAACCTGGGCGATGCCAGGGGCGACAGGTACCAGTTTCTCAAAACCATGTTTCATCTGATACGCTACGGGCTGCACTCCCTGGGACTGGACCTGGATCCGGCATTGAAGGAGATGGGCCGGGATGCCGGTCTCTCCCTCGCTGAGTACTTCAGCTCCAACGACCTGGAAGAACTGATCCGGGAGATCGGGGAATTCTGGGAGTCTAACGGTCTGGGAAAGGTGAGTGTTCCTGACCGGGAAACCATACTGGTCCATGATTGTTTCGACTGTGGAGGTATGCCCGAGGTAGATCACGAACTTTGCTCTCTGGACGAAGGATTACTGGAGGGTATCATAGAAGGGAGACTGGGGCTCAGGGTGGAGATCCAAGAAAGGGAATGCAGCGGCACTGGTGCCGACCACTGCAGATTTCAAATAAGAGGTGTGTGAAATGAAAAAAATACTGCTCCTTGGCGCGGGTAACATAGGAAAGGCCATAGCCTACGATCTGAACAAGGATTTTAAACTCACGATCGTAGATTCCAGCGAAAAGACATTGGATGAATGCGAAAAATACGGGGATACGTTGGTCCTGGATGTCACCGACACTAGGAATATGCAGACCGCGATGGAGGATGTTGATGCGGTGGTGTGTGCACTTCCCGGTAGATTCGGGTTCAAGGTGCTTGAAACCGCGGTGAAGTGCGGTACGGACACGGTGGATGTTTCCTTCATGCCGGAAGACCCTTTTGCACTCCAGGAAGAGGCGAAGAAGGCCCGGGTCTCCCTCGTGGTTGATGCGGGCTTCGGACCCGGGCTTCCCAATGTTTTCATCGGAAGATTGAACGCCTTGATGGACTGCATCCAAAGGTGCATGATACGTATCGCCGGCCTGCCGATGGATCCCAAGCCTCCTCTGTTCCACTCGGTAACATGGTCCCCACATGATCTTGTGGAGGAGTACACGAGGCCCGCTAGGGTGGTTAGGAACGACAGGGTACACGTGGTGAAACCCTTTGATGAGATCCGTCCTGTCACGGTGAGGGGTATGGAGCTCGAGGAGTTCTACAGCGACGGTCTGAGAACACTGCTCCATACGGTAAAGGTGCATCACATGGAGGAGACCACCCTTCGTTGGAAAGGTCACCTTGAAAGGATCAAGGCACTTGACGAGTTCGGGTTCTTCCAGGAGCATAGAGTGAACGATACCCTTGATATGATACTGCCCTACATGGTGTCCCGGGACAGGGACATCTCTCTTCTGGAAATCGACGTTAAGGGAAGATTCAAGGGCGAAGATGTAGAAGCAGGCTGCTCCCTTTATGACGAGGCCAAAGCTGGCTTCAGCTCCATGGCAAGGACCACAGGTTTCACCACTGCCCTTATGACCAGGATACTTCTTGAAAGAGAGTTGCCTAAGGGAGTACTGCCCCTGGAATTACTGGGTGAGAACGTTGATATCCACGATTACATCCTAGAAGAGTTGAGGGCACGAGATGTGGAGATCAAAGTATGTTATCCTCACTAAAAGAAGATAGTGATTAAGTGAAAGGTAATGGAAAACGGCATCGTTTTCATTTGCAGGTTAGAGGCTGAAAATGTGGAAAATACCGTTCGCCGTTTCCCATTTCCTTCATATCCATATGTGATTACATCTATATGTATCTTTGCTTAACGGTAGTTAATTCCAATCATAACTTTTCAAACAACTATTGCCGCCCCTATTACCCTCCTTCTTAATCCTGTTTCATCTATCTGGAATATTAGGGATCATCTACTCATACCCTCCTCTCGGTATCATAACCCGCAGACGCCTTTTCGAGTATCCCTGTTTTTGGTAATGCGGCCGTAGCGATGTACCTAGGTCTAAATCCGCGAAAGAACCTTCTCCACTTTTTTTCTGAACTCCTTTAAAGTCCCTTCGTTTTCTATGGAAACATCGGCCATGTCTATCGCCTCACCGAGCCCCCACCTCAACTCTCTTTCATCTCTTTCCATGAACTCTCTCCGTTCCCGAGGTGCGTCCTCCCTTCCCCGTTCCATCAACCGTTCAAACCTAGTTTCGGGAGATGCTTCGACAGCCACTATCACCAAATCCTCACCCAGTTCTTTCTGAAATATCTCTACCTCCCGGTCCCCTCTAACTCCGTCGATCACCGTATCTTTTTTTGAAATATGCTCAAGGGTTCGCTCCGCCCAGATGCCGTAATGATGTCTCTCCCTTTCCGAGTGTGCGAAACCCCCCACTCCTTTATCGTTCATCTTCACACCCTCTTTTTTCGCCCAATCCCTCACAACGTCTCCCATCCTGACCACATCGTATCCCTGATCCCTAGCCACCTTTATGAACTCCTCTTTACCACAGCCTGGCATCCCCGTGACCAATATAATGCTCATCCCTATCCTCTCAATAGCTGTACTCTCTCCAATCCAGCCCCACGGTTCGATTTCTAAGCTTCAGTATTGTGGGTATCTTTCTCTTGTGGGCACTTCTTTCCACCATCGCCTTTATTTCCTCAACCTTATCCAAAGGAACATCTCTTTTTTCAGTGATGGTTTCAACATCCTCCAGAGCTTCCATACCTTTCAGAACCGTATCCAGCTCTTCATAGCTGAACCCCAGTTCCTTCTCGTCGGTCTGTCCTTCCCACAGGCCCGCCCGGGGTGTTTTCTCTATGAACCTTTTCGGAACGTCTATACGTGCAGCCAGTTTTTTTATGTCCGTCTTGTAAAGATCTCCCACTGGCAAAAAATCAGCACCACTGTCACCGTATTTTGTGGTGTATCCTATGAGAAGCTCACTCTTGTTGGACGTTCCCACCACCAGCTTATTTTCCACATTGGCGTAGTAATATTGAATGCACATCCTTATCCTGGCCTTGAGGTTGGCAAATGCCAGGCGTTCCCCACCATCCACCGGAAAGCTGTTTACCACCTTATCGATATTTACCTCGTCGGTTGGTACGTTCCATCTTTCGGCCAGCCCCCTGGCATCCACCATGTCATCTGCCGGCGAAGCACTTTCCGGCATTATCAGACAGTGCACTTTTTCCGCACCCAATGCGTCAACGCACAGCTTAAGAACGGTGGCGGAATCCAGCCCACCGCTCAATCCGAGTATCACCCCGTCGCTGCCGGTCATTCGGACCTTGTCAACGATGAACTCCCTGATGATAGTGATGTTCTCTTCCATCAAATCCTCGAAATCGCTCATGATGAGATATAGAACTAGACATTATTATGTTTGTGGTTTAAGGTTCTCAGGTAGGGAATATCTAAGTCCATTAGTTTTTACAGAAACCGACGGCCTACTTTCACTAACCCCTCCCCTATGCGGTTTTAAATTCTTTAACTTAGCTCTTATTTAGGATGGCAAACCTAGAGAAGATCGCCCGCCTCGCCGAGGGGAGTAAATATGATGTTGTAAGGCCGGAGATGGATTCCGGAGAGTCCCTTGACCTGGAGAAGGTGAATGTACTTGGTGAGGGGACCAAACATGATGTCTGTGCCTCCACCGCTACACCTAGGGCGGTCAACAGTCTAGACCGGATAGGCAGCGTCTCCAGCGCCGGCATCTGTCACTCCTTCACCCCTGATGGAAGATGTGTGAGCTTATTCAAGACCCTTTATACCAACGGATGCTCGCAGGACTGCGGATACTGCCCCAATTCAGCTTCCTGCGCAGGACGGGATAAAACCTTATCATACACACCTGAAGAACTTGCCAAGGTCACACTTTCACTTTATCAGAGCAACTACGTCGAAGGCTTGTTTTTGAGCTCTGGCATGGGAAAAGACGAGGATACGATTATGGAAGCTCTGATAGAAAGTGTGCGGCTGTTGAGAGAGGATTATAAGTTCGAAGGATACGTACATCTCAAAATACTACCCGGTACTTCTAAAGACTACATAAAAAGGTGTTTGAAGCTAGTCGACAGAGTGAGTTTGAATATCGAGACCTGTTCAGAATCAAGAATGCGGGAACTGACCTCTACAAAAGATTATAGATACGACATACTCAGGAGGCAGCGCTACATAAGAGATTTTAGTAAGAGGATAGGTCTTCCCGCAGGCCATACCACCCAGACTATAGTAGGTGCCTCTGGGGAGAGTGATAAGGAGATATTCGAGAGCATGCTCAGAGAGTACAGACGTATGAAGGTCAGGAGGATGTATTTCTCCTCCTTTACTCCCGTAAAAAGAACAAGGTTTGAAAAAAAAGAGTGCGTGCCGAGAAAAAGGGAACACCGTTTGTACCAAACCGACTGGCTTTTTAGGATATATGGGTTCGAACCGAGGGAGATATGCGCGGCCTTTGATGATAATGGATTTCTTCCTGAGATTGATCCTAAACTGGAGATAGCTAGGTACCTATTCCATGAAGCGGTAGATCCCAATGACGCCCCCTATGACACCTTAATAAGGGTCCCTGGTATAGGGCCTAAAGGTGCAAGCAGGATAGTGAAAGCGAGAAAAGAAAAAAAGATCACCAAAAGGAGAGAACTTGCGAAGTTCGGTGTAGTTCTCAAAAGGGCCAGGCCATTTTTGAAATTGAACGGTTGGGAGGATGCGACGCTAGATAGGTGGTTGACATGACTATCTCCCAAAAAGATATGAAGTTTTTGAAGGCGAATGATAATGTTACGCAAGGTGATATTGAATTGGCGAAAAAGATAGACAAAGGTGACCTTCATACCGCTACAGATGAAAACTTGTTGAGGATAAGACATCTGATAAGGGAAGTCGGTAGAGAGCTCCACAGTATGAAAGGCTTTGTCAGGTTTAAACACGCGGGAAAGAAGTTGAAGTACGGATATATGAAACCTGAGCATGAAATCGGTTCCATGATCTCGGGATGGTTCGCTAACAGATTTCCGGGAGTCGTTATCGTTCTGGGAAACAAGAAAGAAAGTTGGGTATCGATCCGCATCGATGAGGGTGTTGAATATGTGGAGGGCGGTGATTTAAAAAGCACGGTTAGAGAGCTAGCTGAGATGCTGGGAGTTGAAGAGGTGAAAGATTTCGAGGACCTCTGGGAGAAATATTACAAAAGCCAGTATGCGGAGGAGAGGAAGAATATCGAGCTCTTCAAAAAGAACATGCCCACCAAATACAGGAACAGAGCGCAAAATATCACTGAAAACCGATTTCATGAGAGGACATTGGATAAGTTGGACTGAGTGGAAGATATCTAAATTTTCATGGACTTTCGACAGGTATTGTATGCTAAAGTGACTAGGATGGAAATACTTTAAACATGAGACTGTAGAAAAGTCTCTTGTTACATAAAATATTATATGTCATGGGGATCCTATCATAACTATGAAGGTCATCTATCACTCCCGTTACATGGACCACCAACATCTAGGTACTCATCCCGAAAGGCCGGAAAGGCTTGAAGGAGCACTTTCAAAATTGGATTCGTTGTCTTTACTTGAAGACCTTATTTACCCGGGAGAAATTGAAAAGAGTGCACTGAGCTTGATTCATAGTGAAGGATATATTGAAACACTTTCCAACCTTGCGAACAGCTACCTAGACGGCGGTGACACCTTTGTTGCTTCGGAGACCTATGATATAGCTAAAAAAGCCGTATCTGGTGCATTACTCTCTGTGGAAGAGTCCCTTAAAGGGAACAAGAACGTTGCCCTCCTGCGGCCCCCTGGACACCATGCCGGTGTGGATTACGGCGGAGGTTTTTGCTACCTCAATAACATAGCAATAGGCGCCCGTTACGCAGGCATTGACCGAGTTGCCATAGTCGATATCGATGCCCATCACGGGAACGGGACCAGTGATATATTCTACAGGGATCCAGGGGTTCTTTACATATCCACACACCACTATGGCATATACCCCGGAACAGGTGCAGCGGTAGCCGTGGGTGAGGATGAGGGGCAGGGGTACAACGTGAACATCCCCTTTCCCGCAGGCTCCGGCGATTCATCTATGGAATTTGGGTGGAAACGTGTGATAGACCCAATCCTTCGGCAGTACGATCCGGAGTTGATACTGGTATCCCTGGGAACCGACGGCCACTACGCCGATGCGATGACCGGATTATCTCTATCAAGTCGGGGTTACATAGACATATGCAAAAAACTAGCCTCACTGGCCGATGAACTCTGCGGTGGAAAAATATCCTACATGCTGGAAGGAGGTTATCAAATACCTTCGCTTGCGGAGATAGTAGCAGGTATAGTAAGTGAGAAAAAGGTTGAATTAGAGTTTGACGATACCATCGATAATAGTATAAGAGGCGAAGGAGCGGTTTCAGATACCGCCAATGCCTTGGGTAAGTACTGGAATCTCTAGGTACGGTACTTGGGGTGTTTTTTTCTATGATCCACTCTTTTTTCTTTCTCCTTGTATAACGTTCTCCTCATATTCTCCAAAGCCTCGTCTAGAGCCTTCATTATGTTCCAATCGAATTCCTTGGTATAGAACATTCCGTGGTCTGTTTGCAGCCTTAACCTGATACTGTACTTTGTTTCCTCCCCTTCTTTTTGATGCGTAACCACATGTACGTTCATAACAAGTGGTTTTACTACTTTAGCGAATTTAGATAGATATTTTTGCAGTATGTCATACATCACGTCGATGGTTTCGGGTTCCTCTTCGAGACCGGATATCTGCACGTACACATGGTCTGACTCTCGGAAACTAGCAACGGTTTCTACTAGGTCGATCTGAGTTACAATACCTTTTATTTTTCCTCCATCCTGGACCACTAGCGTAGATATTTCATTATCTCTCATCTTTGTAGCCGCTTCACGTACGGTTTCGTGGGGTGTCGTAGTGATAGGGTTATCTATCATTATGCTCCTCACTTCCATGTCCTTCATCGGTGACTCTTTCTCCCCTGAACGTTCGCCCAGTGCCTCCCTTTTCATGGGTTTAAAAGTACCTTTTATGATATCCGCCAGCCCGATCATTCCTGATAGGCTGCCATAATCGTCTACAACCGGTATAACACGTTCATCCAGGGAGCGCATCATGTTTTTTGCCTTTCCCACACCTTCTTGTTCGTTGATGGTGGTCGGGTTCGGAGTCATGACCTCCTTAACATATATACTCCTCAACTCATCTATCTCGGGGATCGCCCTCATAACATCCGTACGAGCGACAAATCCAACGAAGTCTCCTTTCTTATTCTTCACAGGGATGCCTCTGAGTCCTGAGGAAAGAAGCATCTCACAAACATCAACTATCGAATCCTCTTCCTTTATATCCGCCGGTTTCGCCATGATATGCTCTAGCTTGGTAGATAGCGGCAGGTGTCTGCGCTTAACGAAAGAGTCGTCTGTTACCATGCCCACTATGCCTTTTTTTTCATGCTCGATAAGTATCTCTGAAATGTCATGCTTTCTCATCAGACCTATGGCATCCGATACAGTTTCGTTGCGTTTAGCCGTGATCAAATCTCTCGACATCATGTCCTTGGCTTTAACGTTCTCAATTCCCGCCATTTTATCTCCTACTGGTCGATTTCGGTCCCCCTAGGTCTGCGGGATATATAAAAGGATTGTTGCCGACAAAGGTGAAAAAGGGGTGGATGTTAACTACCGTCTCGGATAAAGAGCGGCCTGCATTGAAACAAAATGATTTAATAGCCCTCTCGTAATTCCCCTCTAGGTGCTTAAAATGAAAGGAAATGCAAAATTTATATATGAACAAGTAGACAAACACCATGATTGGTTCTCAAAGTCGATCCCGATGATCGCATCGGAAAACATAATCAGCCCCTTGGCCCGTGAATTGTTGATATGCGACTTCCATGACCGATACGCCGAGGGCGGCCCGGGTGAAAGGTATTACCAGGGTAATATTTACGTGGATGAAGTGGAGATAAGGATACAAAAATTGGCGGAAAAATTGTTCGATGCTCAGTATTCCGATGTCCGTCCAATCTCCGGTACGGTTGCCAACATGGCTGTTCTTATGGCCTTCGGAGGCCCGGATAAGAAGATAACGTCGGTGGATGTTTCTTCGGGTGCTCATATAAGCAGTGCACCCTTCGGGGCCGTAGGTCTTCGAGGTATGGCTCCAATAACATACCCCTTTAACGTTGAAGAGATGAACATAGATGTGGACGGTACCCGCAAAATGATACTGGAAGAAAAACCAGATGTGGCCCTCTTCGGTCAATCGGTTTTCCTGTTCCCAACTCCTATAAAAGAGTTGGAGGATGCGTTACAGGAGGCGGGCTCTCGTGTCTGGTACGATGGCGCCCACGTACTTGGACTTATCGCCGGCGGCAAATTCCAGGATCCCTTAAGAGAGGGTGTCGAGGTCATGACCGGCAGTACCCACAAAACCCTGCCCGGACCACAGCATGGTATATTAATAGCCAATCCCCGCAGCGATGAGGACAGAGAAAAACTATTCTGGGGGATGTTCCCGGGAGTACTATCAAATCACCACCTTCACGCCATGGCGGCCCTGGGTGTAACACTTGCCGAGCATATGGAATTTGGCAAGGAGTATGCCAGGCAGATAATCAAGAACGCCAAGGCCCTGGGGCAGGCGCTTTACGAACGCGAATTCGACGTTGTATGTCCCAACAAAGGGTTCACCGAAAGCCACACCATCGCAATGGATGTGAGAGAATACGGCGGTGGAGAAACCTCCGTTGAAGAGATGGAAGAGGCTAACCTGATCGCAAACAAGAATCTCATGCCATGGGATGATGTAGACAGTGCTCAGGAACCCAGCGGCATACGCTTAGGCAGTCAGGAACTCACCCGTTTAGGCATGAAAGAGAGTCACATGGATGAGGTGGCGGACTTCATGAAGCGAGTGATCATCGATGGTGAGGACCCCAAGGCGGTCAAGAAGGACGTGGAAGAGTTTCGAAAGGACTTCCAAGGAATCCATTACTGCTACAAAGAAGGTATGCCCGCCCACAAGAGGTTCAAGTTCCTGGATAAGTATTGATCCGGGACCTCTTTCTTCTTTTTATTTATCGAATTTCGTACCGTTCTATTCTATTTCGGATTCGTATTCTTCTGCAGACAACAGATCGTCGATTTGGTCTCCATCTTCATACTTTATAAATGCGATCCAGCCGTCTGCATATGGTTCCTCGTTGATGAGTTCGGGAGTATCTTCAAGATCGTCATTCACCCTTGTTATCTTACCCGAAATTGGCGCAAATAGATCAGATACGGTCTTCACAGATTCCACCACACCAATCAATTCACCTTTTTCCACATCTTCATCTATTTCCGGAAGCTCGACGTAAACGATATCACCCAGTTCTTCCTGGGCATAATCCGTTATGCCGTATTTTACTTCATCACCTTCTATCTTTAACCATTCGTGCTCTTCGGTATATTTTAAATCCTTAGGGATGCTGACCATTTTATAACACCTAACGGCACATAACAAATGCAGATATTTAAGATATTCGTCACTCGATTACAAGGATTCCCCCACAACTTGTTTATAATCCCACACGAACCCAAGTTTTTCCAAGGCCTCATAAATCCTTTCAACCACTATATAGTGTTCATCATCGTCCCAGTTGCCCCTTGTGCTCCGTTCTACACCGCTTTAAGTCTTCTTCAGTGGAAAAGCCAATGTCCGCCAATATTATCTTTCCATCGTCAAAAAGATTTTTTTTTGAGTGAACATATCAAATCGATTTTGTCTTTGAAGTTCAAGAGATGTAGGGCATATGAAGAGATGATATAGTGAAATCGCCTTTCAGATATTTTTTCCGGCAGACCGTCATTGATATCTCAAAGGTAGAACTCCGCCCTGGGCATTTTTTCTTTGGCACGCTTGATGCTCTTCTGAGAGATATCGTTCCCCGTGATATTTGCTCCTTTATCGTACAGCTCTCTGCTCAAAAGGCCGGTACCGACTCCGATGTCAAGTATATCTTTGCCCTTGGGATCGCATATATGATCCCGTACATTCCTCAGCATCCTGTAGTATCCCTTAAAGGGGTATCCATTGTCCCTTTGAGAAACAGTTTTATCATAATCCTTCGCCCAACTATCAAAATTTTTATCCGTCAATCTTTTTTCTCCCTAACATCGTACACTATATCACCGTTGACCACGGTCATGATTACCTCTATGTTGCGTAGATCGTTTGATTCAAGAGGGTCCTCCGAAAGTACGACGAAGTCCGCCTTTTTCCCTTTTTCCAAAGAACCTATATGTTCTTCGTCCTTTCCTGCGTATGCGCTGTTTTTGATATAGCTCTGAAGGGCATTGTAAGCGGATATACGCTGTTCCAATACAGGATGGTTCACCGCGGAGAAGACGCCGAAGATGGGAGACATAGGCATACAGTCTGAACCAAATGCCATTTTCACCAACGAGCGCTGAATATCCCAGAAGGGATCGCATTTTTTCACCCTCTCTTCGCCCAACCGCCTGAAGTTCATACCCTCTTTTTGAGACCACAGATACACAAAGTTCGGCTGAGCGGACAGTACTAACCCCATATCTCGAATTCTTCGTATTTTATCCGCCGACAGCATTTCTGCATGTTCGATACGGTGTCTTAGTTCTTTCGCCCGGTCCGATATGGATTCATAGGCGGAGAGCAGATTGGATATCGCCCGATCCCCTATGGCATGGGCCATTAGTTGAAAATTTCTTTTCTCGGCATCTATTATGATGTCCTCTATCTCATTTTGCTCGAGCAGCAAAACTCCCCTGTTTCCTGGGTCGTCTTCGTAATCTTCTTCGAGCGCGGCGGTCCTCCCACCTAGGGATCCGTCTACGAAGATCTTCACCCCTCTGAGGGCAAGGTATTCGCTTTTTTCCACGGGCCCGAGACCCTGAGATTCGTCGTGCATCATGTATCCTCTTACCCGTATATTTAATTCATTCTTTTCATCGATGGATTGATAGAGCTCCCAAGCCTCCCTATCCATGATATCGTGGACACAGGTCACACCCATGGAATGTGCCGCTTTGATGGCCCTTTTTATAGCCTCTTCCTTTTCCTTTTTATTAATCCCGATGGTCTCGTCAAGGGTCCAAAGTACCTCTTCCTTTAAAACACCCATCTCCGTGTCTACGTAATCCATGGTGTGATCTATCTTTTCCAATGCCTTGGAGTTTACTACGGCGATGTGGCCGCAGATACGTTTTATCAATATATTATGTTCATTCGATATCTCGTCTAAATCCTCTTTATTAGGGGCACCTTCCTTTTTCCATTTCGTATCGTCGTACCTGGTGCCGATGATCCACTCGTCTTCAGGTGTATTTTTAACCGCTTTTTCAAGGTAGTACTTTGCCTCTGTATAGGTGTTTGCAGAAGACAGGTCCACCCAACCCATATCCAATCCCATCCCCAGCAAGTGGGTGTGAGAATCTATGAAGCCCGGTAATATCGTATAACCTTGCAGGTTGATCAGCTCTTCGCTTTTTCCCATAATTCTATCAAAATCATCTATACTGGTGATCCTGCCTTTATCTACCATAAATCCATGAAACCGTCTCTTACGCTCGGCTAATGGAATCACATTGCAATTTATGAACCCAATCCTCATATCTATTCCTCCTTGCACCTCATAGATGTTCCTTCAAATCTTCAATAGTATCTGAGACGGTGTCCAGTATTTCGTTAACGTTGCCTGAGGACTTTATTTTAACTGAAAAGAGAGCGGTGGAGCCGCTGTTTATAATCAGGATCTTAGAATTGTTTAACTCAATTATCACATGCAACAGTTCTTCATTTAATTCGGTGGTCGCCGTTTCAGCGGCGCCCAAAAGTATCGCAGCCATGGCTACATAGGTCTCCCGGTGTGCACTATCTGGCACATTACCTGCTATATGCATACCACTTCTAGAAATAAGGGTGACCTCTTCGATATCTGGATTCTCCTTCAAATCATGTAACGATCTTTCAATTGGATTTAGTAGAGGCATTTTGACCACGACCTTGAATAACAAGGCGGATACCGCAATCTATTAGGGTGATTATAAACGTTTTCCTTATTTTTTAAGATTTGACTGGATAATTATGTTCTTAATAATCCAGTATAAAAATTCATCCTCTCAAAAGAGCCCCTTCTCAACCTTTTTTACCATATAATTGCCGGTTTCTCGCCAATTATCTGCGGCCTTTTTAAATAATTTTACACCGCGCTTTTGTCCTTCACGAATTATTTTATGTTCGTCTATCTCTGTAAAGCATCCGTTTTTCATTATGGGCCGTCCGTTTATAATCACATCCTTTACCTCCCCTCCGGCAGAGGAGTGTATCAGGTTGGGAATAAAGTTGTGGAACGGTACCGATACATAGGGTATCAGGTTGGTTTTCCTCAGATCCACTGTTATAATATCTGCGGCCTTACCTACCTCTAAAGTCCCTATCTGATGATCCATGCCCAGGGCTTCAGATCCTCCCTGCGTCCCTAACCTTAGTGCTTCCCAGGACGGTATTCGGGTTGGGTCCCTATCCCGTATCTTTGTTAGTATCGATGCGGTACGCATCTCTTTGAACATGTTGTGCCCCCCGGGGCCCGGTGCTTGATCGGTTCCCAGTCCTACGGAAGTGCCCAGCACTAAGAAGTCATGTACCGGCGGTACGATTCCGTCTATCATCGCGATAGAGCTCGGGCATCCTACCATCCTCACCCCTTTATTTACCATGGTCTCTTTTTCTTCCTGGCTTGTGTCGTGACAGTGTATCGCTACCAGCCTTTCGTCCAATACATCTAACTTAGACAAGGTATTCACGGTACTTTCACCGTACCGATCACTCACCTGTATATGCTCTCGTTCTCCCTGGGCCACGTGCATATGTATATCCACATGGTCCTCCTGTGACCGGTGCTTCACCTCTTTGAGCAGGTCCGTAGATACCATATCCATAGCTTGTGGGCCGTAGCAGGGCTTTACCATCTCGTCTTTAAGATATGTATCCACAAGTTTGTTTGCCTTTTTCAGACACACATCGCCTTTGGAACTATCAAATTCGTAAAGACTTCTCTCTCCGCTCTTACCGTAAACAACCTCGTTCAAGGTTTCAACAGCCACAACCCGAACGTTGAAAGGACTGTAGATCCTCTCGACGTAGGTACCTACGTTCCTAGCATACTCGCAGAAGGTGGTCGTACCTGCACGTATGCCTTCTATCACTCCCAGTTTTGATCCTGCAACCATATCCCCCTCATCCATATGGTGTACGAAGGGGGCTAGTCCCTCTTTCATCCACTGGATCTCAGGCATATCTTGTGCCGCACCCTTTAGAAGTGCTAGACCCGTATGTGCATGTGCATCCACAAGACCCGGCATGGTGACACACCCTGAACCGTCTATCACCTCGTCAGCGTCCCCGGTTCTCAGCTCCGAAGTTTTTCCAACGAAGTCTATTTTATTTTCCTTTATGCCCACCGCACCATCTTGAATTATCCCCAGTCTCTTTTTCCGGAAGGTGATCAATATGGTATTTATTATGGCCAGTTCCATACTTATCACCCCTTCATGTAACCAGTCCTTTTTTTGATTCCTTGTTCAAGTGCTCTCGCTTATCTATGATATCCTTCAAAGTCATTACGGTCTTCCATGCATCATGATATGTGTTGTAAAGGGGTGAAAAAGCTATGCGGATTATATTTGGAGGTCGGAGATCAGGTATGAGCCCTCTTTCTCGCATCACTTGACTTATCACCTCCGCCTTGTTGTGTCGCAGAGCGATATGGCTGCTTCTTCTTTCGGGTTCCAAAGGAGATGCCACCGAAAAATTGTATGGTTCCTTGTACAATATTTTCTGAACAAGGTCGACGAAATAGGCGGTAATATCCTTTGATTTTCCCCGCATATTTTCGATACCTGCCTCCTCTATTATACCCAAAGATCCCAGTAGAGGCGCACTGTTCAATATAGCGGGAGAGGATATCTGCCAACCTCCTGCGCTTTTTTCATGTACGAAGTCCAGGCGCAGTTCGAACTGCTTTTCTTTTTCATAACCGAACCAACCTTTCAGTTTTGGTTCCTTATCGAAGTGCTTTTCATTAAGGTAAAGAAATGCGGTACTCCCCGGACCGCCGTTGAGGTATTTGTAGCTGCACCAAAGTGCATAATCTACGCCCCATTCATTTAGCTTATGCGGGATGGCGCCCGCCGAGTGGCTGCAGTCGAAACCTATGGTTATATCTCGATCATGGGCTTCCTGTGTAAGATACTCTATATCTAGGAGTTGTCCGCTTCGATAAAGTACCGACGGTAGGTGGGCAAGGGCCACGTCTTCGGTCATCATTTTCACGATGGTCTCCTCATCTAGGGTGTATCCGTCTTGACTAGGTACCAGTTTAAGATGGTTTTCAGGGTCGAGGCCTTTCAGTTCTAAAAGACCTTCCAATGCATAGATGTCGGACGGGAAGTTTAATTCGTCGGCTAGTATCTTTTCTTTACCTCTTTCAGGTTCGAACAAAGTAGATACCAGTGAATGTATGTTAACCGTAGTTGTGCCTGTAGCGACGATTTCCTTCTTTTTTGCACCCATTATATCTGAAATCATTTCTCCCAAGGTTTCCGCCAAGAAAAACCAGGGCACTTCCGCTTCCATCCAACCCCGTATAGCCAAATTTTTCCACTCGTCCTTTATCTTTAAAAGAGACCTCTCTGCGTCCTTGGAGAGCAGTCCCAGAGAATTACCGTCCAGATACACGGTATTCTCAGGTATGTAAAAGCGCTCTCGATAATCTGAAAGTAGGTCTTTTTTATCTAACTTAAAGGCAAACTCCTCTGAGTCATCCATGTTTTGCACCATGGGACCTAATACACAATGGACATAATCTATTTTATGGGTATCTGCTCTTTCTCGATGAGTAATGTTTTCAGGCCGTACTTCACTGTAAATCTTGCCCCACTGCCGGTCCAAGGATACATCAGGTTGAAAGCAAAAATGATTTATATGTCAGAATAATGACCTCCTTGTGATAACATGGTTGTAAACGTAGACGAAGACGCATGCATAGCCTGTGGACAGTGTGAACCCGAGTGCCCTGTAGAAGCAATTACCACTGAAGAAGTGGCAATTATCGATGAGGACACCTGTATCGATTGCGGAAACTGCATCGAGGTATGCCCTGTAGAAGCACTCAGCCTTTAACTACATGTTGCAAGAAGTCTCCTTGATTCGGCTGGGAGATGAAAGGAACGCTATCGCTGGGAAAACTATTTATGGTGTGTGACTCTTTCACACAACTATGGGATATGAGCTCGATAAAGGAAGACACTCGGTGTACGCACTTCAATATCATTTTGTTCAGTGCGTTAAATACCGGAGAAAGGCTCTGGTCGATCCCGGGATCATCGACAAACTCAAAGAACAGATCCACAATATCAGTGGAACGTTCGACGTGGAAGTATTGAATATCGAAACAGATAAAGACCATTTCCACATGATATTCAAAGGACACCCGACATTAGAATTGACCAAGTATATCAATGCTGTCAAGACGTTGACTTCCAGAGAGATACAAAGGAATTATCCGGAAGTCAAGAAGATGTTATGGGAAGGAAAGTTCTGGTCACGTTCGTACTTCCTTGCTACAACAGGACAGGTACCACTTGATAGCTTGAAGGAGTACGTTGAAGATCAGGGGAAGGAAAGGAAATAATGCAGCTCACACAACAGATCAGGATACGGCCGACCGAGGCACAGGAAGATGTATTAAATGTTCTATCTGAGAAGTGTAGGTTTATCTACAATTTTGCACTGAAAGAGAGGAAAAGGGCATTCAAAGACTACCATAAACGTATATCTTATATCGAACAGCAAAACCAACTTCCTAAGACCAAGGAGTAATACCCTGAGTACACATGGGTATACAGCAAAGTTTTACAACATACTCTTCGGATACTGGATGCGGATTTCAAGAGTTTTTATGCTCTGAAGAAGAACGGCGATGAGTCGGCCAGACCACCTAAGTTCAAAGGAAAGCGGTACTTCACAACGATGGTGTACAACCAATCGGGGTTCAAGTTCGGTGAAGGGTGGGTACGATTCTCTCATAAACATCCTTCGAAGACCGAGCTCAAGTTTGATATCCCAGAAAAGTTTTCCTTAGATATAGTGAGACAGGTCAGCATGTATAAGAAAGATGGTGACTACTACATATCTGTAACTTATGAGGAAGAAAAACAAGAGTACGTAGATAATGGACGATATCAAGCGTTCGACTTAGGAGCGTTGAAACATACTGCTGTGAATAGCAAAGGCAAGACTATCGAGTTCACGAATGAACGTCCTGATAGATATTGGGAAGATAAGATCAGTGTGGTACAGAGTAAACGAGACCATTGTAAAATGGATAGCAGACGGTATAAACGATATGATAGAGCGTTAAAAAGGATGAAAAGAAAGTGTGCTGATCAGATGAAAGATCTTCAACATAAACTCAGCAGAAAGATAGTAGATAATACAAGATCAAACACCATTATAGTCGGTGATCTATCCGTAAAAGAGATGTGCAGTCAAAACAGATACCAGAAAGGACTGCACACATCACTCCACAACACCGGCCACATCGGAAGATTTGTTAGATTTCTGACCTACAAGGCACGACTTGTAGGCAAGAGAGTAGTAGAGATTGATGAAAGGAAGACCTCAAAACGATGTTGCGTTTGTGGAAGTGAAAAGGATATGCCGATACATAAGAGGACATATGAATGTGGGGACTGTGGTAGTGAGATAGATAGAGGTGAAAACTCTTCCATAAACATAATTTCACGCTACCTATCCCAGAATGGCTTGTGGACAGCCTATCGACGTTTTGTTGATAATCTACGACAAACAGGCATTGCCATACAAGAACAGGCATTGTACTCGTAGGAAGCACCGTCACTTTGGGCGGTGTAGTTCACAACCTCTTCTCATTTTTCATTTTTTGAAAAGTATTCTGAAATGTTCTTCTGTTTACTCTTACCCTTGAATCTTTGTATCTCTATCTCGCTCTGTTTCAGCATGTTCTCTGAAAGTGGATCCTTGTATTCGCTGTCATAGACTATCCTTTTTACCTCAGAATTTATCAGTATCTTTGTGCAGACTACACACGGGTACGTTGTGCAGTAGAGAGTGCTGCTTCTTATTGATACACCGGACACTGCGGCTTGGATCACGGCGTTTTGCTCCGCGTGAACCGCTCGGCACAGTTCGTGACGGTATCCCGAGGGCACCGGATTCCCTTTTTTGGGAAAGAAGTTGATTTTTTCCACAGTTTCTCCTTTGTCGTCGACCCCATATTTATCGGAAAAATCATCTATAAAGATGTCCAGGTATGGTGGGTGTATGTCTCCCCGGCGTATACACCCCCCCAGCTCTTCGCAGTGGGGGAGACCCTTTGGTGCTCCGTTGTAACC
Source organism: Thermoplasmata archaeon (assembly GCA_046498385.1). GTDB lineage: Archaea > Thermoplasmatota > Thermoplasmata > Halarchaeoplasmatales > Halarchaeoplasmataceae > Halarchaeoplasma. The sequence continues at coordinate 29,516 of JAWOAU010000072.1, forward strand.
TGTACTCAGCACCATCTTGTCTTTCACCAGCACCGCTCCCACCTTTCTACGGAGACAAGTGGAACGTTCGGAAACCAGCTCGGCCATGGCCATGAAATATTCGTCTACGGTAGGTCTTTTCATCATGGGAGGGATACCTGTGGTTACTTATGATTTTTTCGCAGAGGTAGCAGAGCTTCTAGAAATATGCCCAGTAATTTTATCATTAGTGCATTGAAGTAAAACTTATATAGAATCATTTGATTTACTTTTTTGCGAGATTTTTAGAACTCAGCAAGGTGTATCCATATGAAAAAAGTAGGGATAGTCGGAGCGGGACTCGGAGGTCTAACCGCAGGGGTTTTACTATCAAAAAAAGGTTACAAGGTGGAAGTATTCGAGAGGGAAGGTCTGGTGGGAGGCAGAGCCCTTACCCTTGATGGCAGCTCCCTCTCCCTTGATGAATATAAAAATATACTTAGGGATTTCGATATGTGGCTGCCCCATTCCGAACCCGATATATCGGAAATATTCGACAAGGGCTTACTCAATAGTTACAAGTTGGACCTGGGTTTTCACCTGCTTGGCTTTCCTGATAAATCGCCCTTGATCGATATATTGAAGGAAAACGGAGTAAGTGTTCGTGTTAACGCCTCAAAATTCGCTCTGATAACCCCGGATGAAAGAATATACCAGGACTTCAACGAGTTCATCAATCTTTCAAATAAACTGAAGATGATGCCCCTTGTCATAAAATTCTACCTAGTACAGAAATTTTTGACCTCCCGTATGGAAAAAGTCCCTATGTCGGATACACTGGATAAACACACCAAAGGAGATATCAAGGACGCAGTCGGTGCCACGGCTAGATACATATCCACCGTTAACGACTTGGATATAATCTCTACTGCTGAAATAATGAGGGTGATGAAGCAGTGGGGCGCCGGAGGTGCCAAGGCCACCGGTTTTCCGGAACAGGGGAGTATAACACTTTGTAACGGATTGGTAAAGGTAATAAAAAAGAACGGGGGACGTGTTCATCTAAATACAAAGGTGGAAAAGGTAGTGATACGAAGGGGCAGGGCAGTGGGAGTAGTGGTTGACGGCAAAACAATACCCTTCGACATTGTGATCTCCAACCTCCCGGTTCAGGACACATTCGACATAGCTCCACCGGAGCATTTCCCTAAGGAATACGTTAAAAAACTCACGGATTTAGAGGGTACTGGAAGTGTATGCGCATATTACGGTCTGTCCGATCTACCCCCGGATCTGAAAAGAAAGCCCTTCGCCTTTTTGGATAATAAGGTTAAGGTGGACGGAGGCGATGCCGCCGGGATAATTGATTTCCAAACCGCCAGACCAGAGATGAAGATGTCTCCCAAGGGACAGTATCTTGTTCAGGCATATATCATATGTACTCCCAAAGAGGCGGTGGACAGGAAAAAGGTGGAGATGCTCATAGATTCCATGGACCGTCACCTGGAGTTACTCATACCCGACTATAGGGATAAGCTTTTGTTCGCTATATATCCCTCGATTTATCATTTAGACGGTGTGGCCAAGACAATCTACTGTGATAAGCCGACCTCCGACACTCCGATAAAGAATTTCTATCTAGTGGGTGACTCGATAAAGGCTCCGGGAATAGGTATGAACTGCGCGGTAAGCTCCGGATTAGAGCTTGCCGAGAGATTGTGATATTCACATAGTTTTTGCTTCGAATGCCGATTTGTGCAGAACCGTGTTGCCGCAGATGAACCACAGAGGCGGAACTAGTGCCGTCAGCATTATGTAGGGATTTAGGGAGTACATCATGACCGGTGCGGAAGCGTACATGAATATCACTATGATTCCTATGTTCACCCGTACTTTTTTTCTTATAAATTCACCAACGGTGAACAATCGGTAGATCCAGTAGAATGTAAGTATTGTTAGGATGATAAGCAGTACGATCTGCCATGTTACAAAGGGGAATCGGTCGGGCAGTAAAAGGAAGGGTAAAAATACCAAGGCAGTTCTTAAACCCTCTATCAGATACCCTATGGCCATGAAGGACTTGGGCATGAACATCTTTCCGTCCTTTACCGTGGCACCTAGCTTGATGGCAAGTGTTCTTCCGCCGCCCTTGGCATCGTGGTCTATATCCTTTATTGCACCGTTAACCATGTTCATGAATATTACTTGTATGCCTCCGATGAAAGCTACTATCCACAGTATAGGTGTGCTGAACAACTTTTCCGTGGACACCGTCGCACCTCCGAAGATGATCAAAAAGAAGACCGCGCTGGCTACGAAGATGTCCATCCCGGGATACTTTTTGCTTATGTAGTTGTACACCGTGGAAAGGGCATCTGCGAAAATGAGTATCGACAGTATGATCGCCATGGATCGTAGATTCCTGTAAAAGAAAAGGGCGAATATCCACGATAAAAACATGGCGCCGAAGGCAAAGTAGGTCGCCTGCTTTTTAGTGATAGTCCCGGACACCAGAGGTCTGGGACTTAGCTCTTCGGACAGCTTGTCTATGCCCACGTCTATGACGTCGTTGAGTACGAATCCGTATACGTGGGAAAGGCAGCCTATGATGAAAAGGATCAATATCTGGGGAAGGGAGGTTGAACCCACGTTCCACATCGCCAAAGCGCCTAGGATCGGGGCCACACCGGTGAGGCCCATGTTGAAAAATCTGGAGAGCTTTAGGTATTCTTTTATCATGTATCTAGAGGAGTAAATAAACCATCGATAAAAGATTTATGGGAGTGAAAAGAAGGGAATGGGTTTTGGTTACGATTCTATTCTTGTGAGTACTCGACTTCGATGGAGGTGTAGTCGTCCGCTGAGATCTCTACGGACAACATCTCTGTCCCTTCTCCGTCCAGGTCGAAATACAATGACGTTACTCCGCCTTCGGTTTGTTTCATATCCGGGGTCCCTAATTCTCCTTCATACCAGTTCACAACGTCATCTATGCTGTCCATCGTTCCATAGGTGATACTGATGTACGTCTGTCCGCCGCCGGTCACTTGTGTGTGGGAAAGCATAATTGAATCGGGATATCGTTCTACTGGCTCATCTCCGCTTTCCTGGTCTTCGTCAGGTAGAGGTGGTTCTTCATCTTCGTCGTCATCACCATTTCCGTTCTCTAGCTCCCCCTCTTGGCCGCTCCAAGTGCCGGAGTATGCGACAATGTTTTGTTCTTCGATTTCCCAATCTCCTGGAATTTCCGATCCGTTCGCACTGAAAGTTCCCCACCAGGTTACATGACCTAATGCGGCATCGCCTTCAGCGTTTAACTGACCATCGGATACCGAACCAGAAATATCGCCTGCAGCATCGCCTTGGAAATATCCCGATACATCCACCGCTTCCCATGTTCCTGAAACATCCTCTCCATCGGAAGAGAAATTTCCTTCCCACTCTACCTTTCCGAATGCAGTTTCTCCGTCCGCCTCCAGAACTCCATCGTCCACGGATCCGGATATATCGCCCCAGAAATCATCGGCGAAGGAGCCGCTTACGGTCCCCGCGTCGAAATCAACCTCGTATTCCCAGGTACCACTCATATCGTCGCCTTCACCCGTACCGCCCCAGGTACCGGGATACGTCGCTGTCCCCGTCAGTTCGTCCGCATCATTGTCCTCGTCGTCCAAACAGCCGGTGAATCCAGCGCTCACCATCAGGATGGCGGCTAACAATATCACCAAACCGAGTGTTTGTCCAATATTTTGGCCGTTGTTTCTAACCTCTTTTTAAAAACGAGAGCCCTCCTCATATACACTTCATGGTCATATCTTAGATATATCTAGTACGGAAATCAGGTATCTTTTAACGTCCGTGGAAAAATTATTTAACAACTATCTGACCCTTTTCGTTTTGCAAATAAAAAGGATGATAAAATGAAGGAATGTATCATAGTGCTGAACAAAGATGAGGACACCATATCGATAGTTGACATTGATGCCCGGAAGGAAATAAAAAAAGTGAAAACCGCACACAATCCCCATGAGATCGCCATAACACCGGACGAAAAAAAATCGTACGTAACCTGTTCTTTAGGGAATAAAATCAACGTGATAGACAATGAAAGTTTCGAGATCGTAAAGATACTGGAACACGAGGAGTTCAAATTTCCACACGGTGTTGGGATAACCAAGGACGGCAAAAAACTCTACATGGCCTCCACCTATAGCAGCATGATATTCCTCATCGATACGGAGAAGGACGAGATCGTAAAGCACTTTCCAACCTATCAGAAACATTCCCACATGATATCATTCTCACCCGATGGAAAGAGGGTTTATGTGCCTAACATCGGAAGCGCCAACATCACAGAGATAGACGTGGATAAGGAGAAGATAATCAATCACTTCCCGGTAGGTGAAGGTCCGGAGGGGGTAGCGGTACACCCAAACGGCGGAACGATTTACGTCGCCAACCAGAAGGACGATACACTTTATGTTATGGATACTGAAACGTATGAAACCAAACATAAAAGAAGGCTGGGAACGCTGCCAATACGCATCATATTTTCACATGATGGTAGGTACGCGTTCATACCTAACAGGGAGTCCAACGATGTATCCGTTATCCAGAGCGATTTCGATAGAAACGGTGAAATTGTACCTTGGGAAATCAAGAGGATACCTGTGGGAAGGTGGCCCGGTGGTGTGGTATTCGATCATGAAGACCGATACGCCTACGTGGCTAACAACAAGACCAACGATATATCGGTAATAGATGTAACAACTTTGAAAGAAATAGACCGCATCGACGTAGGCACACATCCCGATGGTATGGGATATCTGTTCATGGAGGGTTTGATTGCATGAAATATAGAAAGTTTAAAGGATTGGATTGGAAACCTTCTGCCTTAGGATTCGGAGCGATGAGACTTCCGTTCAGAGGGGACGACCGAGGAGATATAATAGAGGATGAAGCTGCGGAGATGATACGCTACGCCATCGACCATGGTGTTAACTACATCGATACCGCATGGCCCTACCACGACGGAAAGAGCGAGGAGTTCTTGGCCCGGGTATTAAAGGACGGTTATAGGGGAAAGGTAAAGATCGCAACAAAACTTCCCTCTTGGGATGTAAAGGGACCAGATGATCCCGAGGAATTCTTGGATAAGCAGCTCGATAAGTTACAGGTGGACTCCATAGACTTTTACCTTCTACATGGATTGAGCGAAAAAACGTGGAAGAAATATCTTGAATTAGATATATTCAACTGGCTGGAGGAGAAAAGGGAGGAAGGAAAGATAGAACACATCGGCTTCTCCTTCCACGACAGTTTCAAGCTGTTCAAGGAGATAGTCGATCATTACGATTGGGATTTCTGCCAGATACAGTACAACTACCTTGACCAGGAATTTCAGGCCGGTAAAAAGGGCCTTCGATATGCCGCAGATAATGGATTAGGCGTTATCATCATGGAGCCTTTGAGGGGGGGGAAGCTAGCAAAGGAGCCGCCGGAGGCCGTTAAAGAGATATGGGATGAGTCCGAGAGAAACTGGAACCCGGTGGAATGGGCTCTGCGCTGGCTCTGGAACCAGGAGGAAGTCTCCCTGGTGTTGAGCGGTATGAGTACTCTGGAGCAGGTGAAAGAAGATGTGCGTATCGCTGCAAACTCGGGGGTGGACGACCTGACTGATGATGATATCAAAGTGGTGGAAAAAGTGGCTGAGAAATTCAGACATCTATCTCCTATAGATTGCACCGGTTGTAATTACTGCGTTCCTTGCCCTAACGGAGTCGCCATACCTCACAACTTTGACATGTACAACCATGCAGAGGTCCACGGTGAGTACGAGGAGAGCTACAAAAGATATCACAAGATGAAGGACAAATCAAAAGCCAGTAATTGTGTGGAATGCGGCCAGTGTGAAGAGCGCTGTCCGCAGGATCTACGGATAATGGAGCTGTTGAGCGAAACTGCTGAATACTTTGAGAAAGATCCATAGCGCAAGATCATCTTAGCGGTTTGACCATGACCAGGCAAGGGTTATCTTCGCCCCAAAGAGTTGTCACCTCCTCTAAAGGATAGAAGCCCAGTGACCTGTAGAAATACCTGGTCCGTTTATAATTCTCGTCGGGGTGGGACCCGCTGAGAGTTTTTACCGAAATGAATTTCTTCCCTTGTTCACGCGACCGCTTTTCAACGGCACCGAACAATCGTTTACCGATATCTCTACCGTGTAATTCTTCCACGATCCCCATCACATATATCTCGCTGGTATATTCATTGTGCTCCTTAATGGAGATGAAACCTACGGGGATGCTCTTCACGTAAGCGGTTAAAAATAGCTTGTCCTTTACCCCCTCGATATAGTCAATCACTGCCTTATCTATACCGAACCATTGCGGCAGGGACCTAAGTATGCATTCACATATCTCGCTTTTTTTGGATGGGTCACTCTCTTCCTCCACATGAACGCATTTGAAAATATCTTCTTGGTGCATCTGCTTACATCTGTCGAGCCATAATCTTCTAAACTCTTCTTCTGGAACGACCCTGTCTTCAAGGTTCGCTATGGACTCAATTCCAACCTCTATGCACCGATCGACGCAGATCAAGTATTGCAGCCAATCCATATCGTCCATGTCCTCGTACACCTATACTCCCTTCTCACCTCTTTCCCAGATAGCAAAGGCCCGGTGATGACCGTCGGTGAAAAACAGCTCATCTCCTATCTTCTTCACCGGCAGGGGTTCAATATCTTTTTTAGTACGTATGCTTGCCAGTCTCTCTTCACTAAGATAGAATTCACTAGGGCGTATATCCTTCAAGCTCTTTCTAAAGGTATCTTTCGAGTCCATGACCATCAATAGGGAACGTGGTAAAATGTATTTCCCGATGCCCCTATCTATTTTCAGCGGTATCCTGCACTTCCTTTAAGATCTCCTCCGCCTGTCCTTTCAACTCTTCACATTCCAATAGTACGGAATCTATGTAATCCTCCTCATCCATCTCCTTCAAGTTGATCTTCACGTTCTCGATACCACCGATGATGCCTGAATACGCCATCTGTGAGCCGACCACGGCATCGCTCAAGGCGCCCTTTTTACCGTAACGTGCGGCCTTCACCAGCAGTTCCATAACTTCTAGGGAATTTTTTGCGGTCCCCAGGGGTACGTCCACAGCGTGTTTCAACCCCTCTATCATTTTTTCCTTGCGTATCTCTCTTTCCTTGTCCGTAGACCTTGGAAGCTTCTTTGCCTCCATGTACGCGTCGAAGGCACTGGTATCTTCATCCACCGCATCCATCAGCCGGTCCTTTAACTCCTGAATCCTATCCGCCGTAGGCATCAATACGGTATCTATTTCCTGGGTACCCCGACCTCCGGTACTGAGGTTGCATACCATGGAGCCTAGGGCGGCGCCTATGGATCCGGAGAGAGCTGCTATACTCCCTCCACCCGGAGTTGATGAATCCCTTGAAACTTCATGTACGAATTCGTCTACCTTCATGGAAACCAAGGCATCTTCCGAAACGAAGGGCGCTCCGATGACCTTTGATTCAATATCGAATTCCGCCACATCTCTAAGACCTAGGGACTGTACCGCAGTTTCAACTATATCCCACCAAGGTACCCCGGTAGGCTGCCCCTGTTTTTCAAGATAGTACCTTCCGGAATCTCGCAGAGCCCCATAGGGGACCAGTCCCACGATCTCGCTGCCGGTTACCGACACGCCCATATCTCGTGCTATTTTCTTTGCCTCTTCGTAAACCTCGTGTATGGATGTATCCTTGTAGTTAGTCAAGTTTATGGATACCTGTGCCCGTTTGAAGTCGTCAACGTACCATCCTATGGCCTTGCAGTGATCGAATTTTCCTTTCTTTTTGACCGCTTTCCCCTCTAGATCCGAAACGTCGTAATCGTAGTTCTTTTTCAAGAATTCTTTAAGATCGTATCCATGTTCTTCGTGAGTGTGCTTTCTTATCCCTTCGAACGTAGTTTCCACATGATCGCACTCTCCGCACGGATAACGGTCTTTGGAGTATCTTACTATACTCCCTTTCCAGTAGTGTTCGTCCGGCGAACCTTCTCTTTTAGACCTCCCCCTGTCCCGTAGTTCGAAGGCTACGTCCCAAGCCATCTTGGTGTTGCGGGTGTTAAGATTGATGTTGTAGGCTATCAAAAATTCCCTGGCACCTATAACCGTGGAACCTGTTTTCTTGACGTTTTCATTCCATCCCGCCGGTCCGAAATCCGGTTTCCAATCCGGATCAACCAGTTTTTTTTCCAACCCCTCGTATTCACCCGAGCGCACGGTGGCCAGATTCTTCCGTTTTTCCTCCGTGGCGGCTTCTTCGTAAAGATATACCGGTATACCCAATTCTTCGCCGACCCTTTCACCCAACTCCCTAGCCAGTTCCACACATTCCTCCATGGTTACACCGCTCACCGGTACGAGGGGGCACACGTCTGTAGCTCCCATGCGGGGATGACTCCCCCTGTGCTTGTTCATATCTATTATTTCCGAAGCCTTCTTTACAGCCCTGAATGCGGCTTCCTTGACCGATTCCGGCTCCCCGACGAAGGTCACGACGGTCCGATTCATGTCCGGACCCATATCCACGTCCTTGAGCTCTACGTTATCCACCGATTCGATCTCCCTGGTGATCTCGTTTATTGTCCCCCTGTCCTTACCTTCGGAGAAATTAGGTACACATTCCACTATCTTCATGACTAACACCAGTGGATGAAGAATAAGGGATCGTTAAAAAGATTTGCCATGGAGTTGTCAAGATATGATACTTATATCTCCCTGGAATCCTTCTCTACCAATTCCACATTATCGAAGAGCTTTACCTTGAATACACGGCTGGCTTTGGAGTATATCACTTCCACCAAACCGCCGTCGTCCTCCAGTTTGATCTTACCGATATCTTGGTCACGTATTCCGTACTTGTTCAGTTCCTGTACGATATCCCATTTGGTGAACTCTTTGTCGCTGGCGAATCGAAATGGTACCATACCGAAGATGTCTGCGTTCTCCCGATAATCTATCCGCTCCTTGACACGACCGTCTTTTTTCAAATCTAGCTCTTTCAATTCCCGGTCAACGAATTCTTCTATCTCTTCAAGGAAGGGGAGTTCGTCGCCGCTGACAAAGGTAACGGCCTTTCCACCTTTGTCCAGCCTCCCGGTACGGCCTATCCTATGAACGTAGTCCTTGTGATACTGGGGCACGTCGTAATTCACAACATGGGTTATATTCTCCACGTCTATACCTCGAGCGGAAACATCTGTGGAAGCCAGTATATCTATCTTACCGCTCTTAAAATCATTCATCGTCCTTGTTCGTGCCGCTTGAGTCATGTCCCCGTGCATAGCGTGGGCTTTGTAGCCGAATTTACGCAACCTGTTGACCAAGGTCTGGGTCCATATCTTTGTGTTGCAAAAGATAAGGTACTTACCCGGTTCGTTATCCAGCAGTGCGGACAACTTAGCCATTTTGTTCATTTTTCCTACCCTGATAAAGTATTGGTCTACCCCTTTGGCGGATATGTCATCCTGGGACAATTTCAATATTACTGGATCTTCCATGTACTTTTTTCCCAACTTGATGATGGGGCCGGGCATGGTAGCCGAAAAGATCATCATCTGCTTATTTTTAGGGGTCCTGGATATAATCCATCTTATATCCGGTAGGAATCCCATATCCAACATTCGGTCTCCTTCGTCAAGTGTGAAATATCGGATGTTATCTAGTTTTAAATTACCCCTTTTGATCAAGTCGATGACCCTGCCCGGTGTACCTGCAACGAAGGATGATTTGGGCAACTTGCGGATCTGTTTTTCTATACTCGCCCCCCCGTATATGGCAACGGTCCCGACATCATGTACCTCTGCAAAGGTGCGCGCTTCCCTCTCAACCTGTTGTGCCAGTTCTCTTGTGGGTGTCATAACGATTGCTTCTATTCCCCGTCCGCCTTTTATACCTTCGAATATCGGAACCAGAAATACAAGTGTTTTTCCCGAACCTGTTCGGGCCTGAACGATCACATCGTTACCTTCAAGGGTAGGGGGTATTGCTTCGCTCTGCACGTCGGTGGGTTTTTCAAAATTTCCTTTTTTTAATGCCCTCAGCGTCTTCTCGCTAAGGTCCATGTTCTGAAATCTATTTTCCATAGTATTGACTCTCGTTAAATTTGATACGACTTTGTTGGTGCGAAGTATTATTCTTCTTCAGATTCATCGTCTAAGTTTTCTTCCTCGAGTTCCTCGGCCAATGCTTCGGATTCTTCCTCGATATCCATATCTTCCACTTCTTCAACCGTTTCCTCTATCTTTCCCTCGTACTCTTCGACGAATCTTATACTTTTTATCTCGGTGTGTTTCCTTATGTCTCCAACGACCTGGTACTTGACGATGAACCAACCTTGACCGTATTTACATTCATCGGGAAGTATCACCTCTAGTTCGTCTTCTTCTATCTTTATTTTAAACTCCGCATCACCGTAATTTTTCTCTAAAATGGCATCTACCTTTTCCTCAAGTTCTTCAGCCTTAGAAGGTATGGTGTAATCAAATCTTAATGTCTTGCCTGCTAAAGGGTGATTGAAATCCACACGTACCCTTCCTGCAGTTGTTTGTATTATGGTACCGCTCCGGTCTTCGAGTTGGACCTCTTCCCCTACGACTACGTCTACCCCCTTTCTTTCAAGTTCACGCTTACTGAAAAGCTCGATCTTTCCCACATCGCGATTACCCATGGCTTTTTCGGGCGGTATTTCAACGGATCTTTCTTCTTCAAGTTCCGCTTTTTTAACATCCTCTTCGAAGCCTTCCATCAACATCCCCCGCCCTATTTCCACAACACGAGGGCCGTATGAAGTTTCCTCATCGTATATCTCGTGCTTATGGGCCTTTTCTTCGTCAGTCGTTCTGAATAGTAATTCTTCACTACCTTTGTCTTCGGGCAGCACCCATATATCGAAATCTATGTATATTAAGTCTCCGTCTTCCATTTGAGACACCTTTAGACTTCGTTACATACAGGTCCTTTTTAAGCGTTTTGTAAGAAATAAGAGTTAAAGACGCTTATTCCTGGAGACGTTCTACAAATTGTTCAAGCTCGTGGAGATGTTTTTTTGCCCTAACGTCCTTATCTTTTAAACTGATGGTCTCGGTAGGTGGTACGCCCGCGACTTTTTCAACCTCCTTGAACGTCTTTGATTCTCCACCACCTCCGTGTGTACATAGGAATGCAGCCGCGCTCAAATCCCCTTTGTATCTTTTTATGTACGTGCGCAGGGCGGGAGTCATGTTTCCGGCCCATACAGGGGTTCCTAACACTACAAGGTCAAAATCGGCCGGATCATTTTTTATCTTGCCTATGTCGGTTTCCTTACCCATCAGTGCATCCTTTCCAGCGGCCATATAACCTATCTTTCCGTCTCTGTTCTTTTTATCGAGTATGTCCTCGATCTTGCAGTCTACATCACTGCGAAGAAGCATTTCACGGATATCTTTTGCCGCTCTTCTTGTCACCCCTGTCCTGGAGTAGAATGATATCAATACTTTCATAGACGGCACATATAGTCCGCAATATTTCAAAATTTCCTTTCAATAATCCGTTAAGCTTATCCGGTAGGCTTTGTATTGTGGAGATATGGATTTCAAGATACCACCGGTGTTAAACGCCGACCGTCTGATGGATAAAGCCTATAGGAGGGCCGGTAAAATTCAGAAGAGGGGTAAGGACAGAGAGGACGGTTACAGAAAAACGGTGGCCGCCAAGTTAAAACTGGTTTCCAAAATACTGGAGAAGACGTTAAAGCGTTACGAAGAAAGTTTTCCGTCCTTCGACCGCCTCCCTCCGTTCTATAGAGACACGATCCATATTCAACAGGACCTGGATAGGGTTAAGAAAAGCATCGGTGCAACGAACTGGGCTAGAAGGAGGATAAAGCGGGCGATCATAGAGGATTTGAGAAAGTTAAGAAACTGCGAATCCGTGGATGAGATGGAAAAAGTACGGAAAAGCGCTTACGGAAGGACTTCGTCCTTTCTGAGGCAGGTCTCAGAGGACCTTGAGTTCCTGGAGGAGGTAAGAAAGAAATTGAACACCCTGCCGGATATACGTATGGACAGGCCGACGCTGGTGGTGGCTGGATCACCAAACGTAGGGAAGTCCCATCTGGTCTCCCGGATATCCACCGGCAAACCCAAGATCGCCGTTTATCCCTTCACCACAAAAGAGGTCGGTGTTGGACACTTTTATGCGGACGGCCTGCTCTGTCAGATGGTGGATACGCCAGGCCTCCTGGATAGACCTTTAGAGGAACGAAACGAGATAGAGATGCAGGCTGTAAAAGCTATAGATGAGCTGGCCGACCTAGTTATATTTGTGTACGACCCTTCGGGGTCTTGCGGCTATCCTATAGCCCATCAAAATTCACTTTATCAAGAGATCAGTAGATCATTTGAAAAAACCGAAATAATCGAGGTTTACAACAAATCGGATATTATGGAATGCGATACAGGTCTAAGCGTATCAGCCCTTACCGGAGAGAACCTTGACAAGTTGAAAGAATTGATGTCCGAAAAGATCAAACGTGCATATAAGGAACGCTGGGATATAGAGGTATTAGAAACCGGGGCGGAACCTGACGTGATAAAGTGAGAAATTATAAACTCATAACTTCTTGAACTACGTTACGAGCCCAAATCCTATATTCCGGAGAAAAGACGATCTCCTTTTTACCGCTCGGTTTTTCTCTTGGAGGGTCTTGAACGCTCCGCACCCTTTCCTTTCTTTCTCAAACCCCGTGATTTCTTGCCGGATGAAGTGAGGCCTCGGTAAACCCTTCCTTTTTGATGCGGTTCACAGATCCAGTTTATCTTTGGGTCGTTTTTTATCACCGGATGGTGCGGGTCCACCATGATCATTTCAAAGTACTTGTACCTTCCGTCCTGGGCTACCCAGTAGGAGTTCAGCAAATTCAGATTTGGGTATCTTTTCGCACCTCGTTCCTCGGCTATGCGCTGCAGATTCTTTCTAGGGGTGAGTTTTTTGAAACCCATCCTTGTGGGCCCCCGCCCACCTTTCGGCCTGGACTTTCTACGGCCGCCTCGGCGTACACGTCCTCTAACAACAACGTAGCCCTGCTTTGCTTTGTAACCCAGACTTCTAGCTCTATCGAGCCGGGTAGGACGTTCTATACGTTTGAAGTTTTCATCTCGTCGCCACTCCTTTAAACGCTGAATCCGTAGTTCCTTCAAATCTCCCTCTTTTGGGCGTTTCCATACGTCCCTGATGTACTTGTACATACTGCTTTTATTCTCTAAAGCCGTCTCGTCTTCGTCATCGTCGAAATATTCTTCTGTTTTATCTGCCATTTGAACACATCCTTGTTTTTGGATTCACCCTTGGAAAGGGCACATCTCCTGCGGGAACGTCATCCCGCCGCTTGGAAAATAGGTAACGGAGGCAGTATATATGTGTTTTGTCGGATAAGCTCACAACTTCCTTATGCTTTCATCCTGAATTACCTTGTTCATCTCCTCTGCGGAGGTATCCAGCATCACCATGTCGCCGATATCCGTCACGTAGGTCATGGATATGCTCAGTTTGGTCTTGGAGAGAAGGGGCTTATCAACGTCCAAGGTTTCCATTATATCCTTGTTTACCTTGACCAGGAGGGACGGTATTCCCCACGTATCCGTATCCAATAATATGTCCTTCACCTTTCCAACCTCTCTCCCCTGACTGCCGGATATATTCATGCCGATGATGGAACTGATCACTTCTTTATCGGATACTTCTTTGAAACGGATATACAGTTCATCCAGCGGCTCGTGCAGTACTACCTTGTCACTGAATGCCTTTACCTGCTCGGTATTGATACCCAGTTTAAGGGAAGTCAACAGGGGTTTATCCTCCCCGAGATCCTCAATTACTTCCTTGTTCATCTTTGTGACTATACCGGTTATAATGAAGTCCTTGCCGTAGGTGAAGTCCTCCACCTTCCCCATGGTCCGACCGTCACTGCTCAAAACCTCTTTTCCCTTTATATCGCTGAAAGCTTTCATGTTTACATTGAATGGAGAATGTGTTTATTAAATTATCGTTGTTCGTACTCTATAGGATCCCCGAGCCCCGCCTCTTTAAAGCCCTTGAGTCGGAGTCTGCAGGAGTCACAGGCACCGCATGCTTGCTCATCACCTCGGTAGCAGCTCCAGGTCAAATCATATGGTACTCCTAGCTCGTACCCCCTTTGGATTATCTGTTTTTTGGACATGTTCTGTAGGGGAACCCTTATCTCGATAGGGATCTCCCCAACCCCTCTCTTCGTACCCTCATCCACCGCCTTCTGGAAGGCCCTGTAGAACTCGGGGCGGCAGTCGGGATAGCCGCTGAAATCGACGGCGTTGGCCCCTATGTAGACCGCGTCCGCGCCAACGCTTTCGGCGTGGGATACCCCATAGCTCAGCAGGATCATGTTCCTTGCGGGAACGTAGGTACTAGGGATCTCATCATTCTCTTCCACAGGTATTTCTTCTCCCCCTTTGAGAAGCGACGACGCAGTTAGGTCGGATAGAGGTATATTCAATATCTGATGCTTTTCAACCCTGTAATATTCTGCCAGTTTTTTCGCACATTCTATTTCTTTTTCCGCCCTCTGACCGTAAAGAAAGGTAAGGGCACTGATATTTTCAACCTCGGAATCAGCGATACCCATGACCGTGGCGGAGTCCAACCCTCCTGAGAGCAGAACAACACCCCGCCTCAACTAAAGCTCCCTCCTGGCCCATGCCCCCTGTCCCAAGGATTCGTCTACCCCAATCTCGACGACCTCGATATTTTCAGGGATGTTATTATCTTTTATGAACCTATCCAGCACGTACTTTGCCAGGTCCTCGGTGGTGGAATGTCCGATGTCTAGAAGGACCACATCGTCCCTTGGGAATACATATCTTTTTTCACCGACGGTGACCTCTACTTCACCACCTCTCTCTTCAAAGGTATTACCCCCCTTCGCGATGAGTGTCCGATGGTCCAGATCGTCGGCTATTTTTCTCAGCCCTTTTTTTAGTGTGAGAAAATCGAATACCAGTCCTTGAGATGTTTTTTTACCCTCTATCCTGGCGTTAATCGCGTAGTTGTGACCGTGCAACCGCCCGCACTTATCGTGTTTCGGGATCAAGTGGGACGCGGAAAAGCCGATGTGGGCATTCCATCCGTTCAACTCCAATCTTATCATTGTATCAACCGTGATATAATCATGCAATGTTCAAGAACATTTTAAACCTTTGTCAATCCGGTCATTTTATATTGCCCTTTGGCTTTTTTAGAGTGATAAAATGGCTGTAAAACAAGGAGATATAGTGTCTGTGCATTACACTGGAAGACTCAAGGACGGGACCGTATTTGATTCATCCATCGAGAAGACCGCGAAGCAACATAACGTGTATAATCCAAAAAGAGACTACGTTCCTCTGGAGTTTAAAGTAGGGGCAGGTCAACTCATAAAGGGCTTTGAAGAAGGTGTCGAAGGTATGGAGACAGGAGATAAAAAAGAGGTCGAGATACCTCCTGAAGATGCCTACGGTAAATCCGGGGACCATCCGCTAGCGGGAAAGACGCTGATATTCATGCTAGAACTGAAGAGTATCAGATGAACTGATAACATGGAAACGGAGGAGCATCCTACCTATCCTATAAGTTCATAAAAAGAAAAAGGGAGGGAGGGTGATTATCGTTATATGTATGGCAATGCAAGCGTAGTATATATAGCTTTCCCCCGCCCTTCATCTACAGCAGATCGCAGCGTATCCCACTACGTCCCGCATGGGGGATACGTCTCCGCTGGTACCGTATTTTAGAAGCGTCCCTTTTCGATATCCGGTAGCCACCATCATGGATATGACTGGCCCGTAACCGCACATGCTTATGTTGTTTTTACGGACGGCGTTATACAGTTCCTCCGGTTCGTTTCTAACGATGGGATCGATGGCCAGTTTATCCTTCTTTTTTGCTACTTCCGCCGTTACATAGTGGGAGAAGTCCGTAGAAGCGATGACGACTGCGTTCTTTTCTTCTATCGCCTCCCCGAGGATCTTCCCAACCTGTGTAGGTGTGTCAAAGTCCTGCTTATTTATGAGCACCGGTACTATCTTGATATCTTGGAAAAGGTATTGCAAAAATGGTATCTGCACTTCCAAGGAATGCTCGCCGCGGTGTGCTCTATTGTCGAGCCGTATCGGCCCTCTTGCGATCTCTTGAGTCAGTCCTGAGTCCGCCTCTGCTACCCCCAACGGGGTCTTGAAATCCTGGTCACCGACAGAAGCTCCACCGGCACCTAATCCTCCATGGGCCGGTCCGATGAGCACAGCCACGTCCGGATGACCGTCCTCGTACAGTTCGGCGTAAGAATGGGCCGCTACTGGTCCAGAGTATTCGTAACCCGCATGGGGTACTACCAGCCCCTTCAGTTCACGGTCCGAGCCGATCTCTTTGGGCAAACTCCCTGGCCCCGATTTGTGCTTAAAACACCATTCGATTTTCTTTCGGAGTTCACTTTCCCTTCCCGGATAGAACTGTCCGGCTACTGCGGGTTTTCTCACCATGTTTATAACCTCTGTTCATCATATTTTTTCAATATATATAAAGGTGTTGTCGGGGCCAAAAAAATTATACCGTCTACAACAATATGCAACACTCATGATAACGATCGATGGGTCTCACGGAGAGGGCGGAGGCCAGATACTCAGGACCGCCGTGGCCATGTCCATAGTCAAAGGAACTCCTGTAAAGATCACAAACATCCGGGCGAACCGACCGAACCCGGGTTTATCATACCAGCACCTCGCCGCCTTGAACGTTGCAGCGGAGATATGTGGGGGTGAGTTGGAAGGCGGTGAAAAGGGATCACCCGAGGTCGAATTCATCCCGGGTGAACCAAGGGGAGGATACTATGAATTCGATATAGGTACCGCCGGCAGTATAGCCCTTTTACTACAGTGCATGATACCTCCGGCGTTACAGGCCGATGGAGTGGTGGAGGTAAAAGTAAAGGGCGGGACCGATGTGAAGTGGTCGCCGCCCTACGATTTCTTTGAAAACGTGTTCCTAGAACATCTTCGACGAATGGGATTGAACGTAAGCTCGAAGCTGTTGAAAAGAGGGCACTATCCCAAGGGAGGTGGAGAAGTGGTCCTCACAGTGGAGCCAGGTTCACCGAATTTTTTACCTACCGGTGAAGATATCAGTAAGATAAAGGGACGGGCATTCGTCACCTCACTTCCAGAACACATAATGAGGCGTATGAGGAAACAGGTATTGAAGGAGTTCGTAGATATACCAGTGAACGTCGAGCTGAGATCGTACGACTCCCTAAGCCCCGGAGCTGGAATCACACTGTGGACGGAGGGAGATAGATTGGTTGGGATAGGTGAACTAGGGGAGAAAGGGGTCCCTGCGGAGAGCGTAGGTAAGGAAGCGGCGGACTACATACGCAGTTCCAAGGAATCCCGATTCCACCTAGACCGATGGAGCGCAGATCAAATAGTCCCGTACCTGGCCATGTCCCAAGATCATGGAGAGCTGAAGTTAGAGAAACGCACCGGTCATCTAGAGACCAACATATGGGTTATGTATCTCTTCGAGTCCGATTGGGTTAAGCTGGAAGAAAGAAACGACGGACTGTACCTGGTTTACTGATATAGGTGCACAATTCCTACATATTGCAAGAACAAAAGCACCTAAACTTTTTCGAAACTGACCGAGTGGCACCTTTGGAGTGGAAAGACGAGTTTTACATTGTATATCGATGGGTTAAACTTCATGCTCTACCATCTCTCCGGTCTCCATGTAAACCACGCGTTCGACGATGTTACATGCGTGGTCGGCGATCCTCTCCAGATAGCGTATGACCAGTACGTACTGCGTACCGATGGTTATGTTCTTAGAATCCTCTATCATGTAGGTGATTACCTCTCTGAATATCTCGTCGTAGAGTGCGTCCACCTTTTCCTCGTTCTTGTATACCTGTTCGATCTTGCTTTCGTCACCTTCCACGAATGCATCCACCGCCATATCCACCATCTCTATGGTCAACTGGGCCATGTATGGTATGGATACTAACTTTTTCATGTGGGTCTTACTCAGCATACGTATGGTTACCTTACCGATATCCATGGAATAACGTCCCACCCTATCAAGGTCGGTGATTATCTTCAAGCAGGTGCCGATGAAACGCAGGTCCTTTGCCACGGGTGCCTGAAGTGCTATGAGGTTCAAGCTCTTTTTCTCGATGGCCCTATCGTAAGCGTATATCTTACTGTCGATCTCCTCCACCATCCTCACCTTTTCATCGTCCAGTTTCACCAGGCCTTCGATGGAAAGAGATATCGCTTGAGACGCTAAATCACCCATCTCTTCTACCATCTGTTTTAGTTCCTTAAGTTCTTCATGATATGATATTCTAGCTTCCGGTCCCATTTTAATCACCCGAATCTTCCTGTTATGTATTTTTCAGTACTATCTTCCTTTGGATTTTCAAATATCTGCACGGTATCGCCGAATTCTATAAGCTCACCGAGGTACATGTAAGCGGTATAATCGCTGACTCTAGCGGCCTGCTGCATGTTGTGAGTAACTATCACAACGGTATAATCCTTTTTAAGCTCCGCGATAAGGTCCTCGATCTTAGCCGTTGCGATGGGGTCAAGGGCCGAACACGGTTCGTCCATGAGTATCACGTCGGGCTCGGTAGCCAGGGCACGGGCGATGCATAACCTCTGCTGCTGTCCACCAGATAAAGAAAGGGCGTTCTCATCCAGCCTATCTTCCACTTCGTCCCAAAGAGCGGCCTGCTTCAAACACGTCTCAACAACCTTGTCCTTGTCAACCTTCATCCCGTTGACCTCACAGCCGTAGTAAATATTATCGGCTATGGAAAAGGGGAACGGGTTCGGCTTTTGGAATACCATCCCTACCTGTCTGCGTACATCCACACAGTCTGTGGTACTATCGTATATATTGAATCCGTCGAGCCATACCTTACCTTCCGTTCTAACGGAAGAGATCGTATCGTTCATCCTATTGAGACCCCTGATCAGGGTAGATTTTCCGCAACCCGAGGGGCCGATAATCGCCGTCACCTTATTCTCTTCCACGTCCATCGTGACATCTTTCAGGGCATGGTTATCCCCGTACCAGAGATCGAAACTGTCGACTCTCATCTTCTTGCCGTCGGGCATCTCCATACATTCGCACTTTTTCTCTTCTCTAAACATGTTTTTGATACTCGATAACATCTCAAAACCTCTGTCTGTACTTCTCTCTAAGTATGATCGCTACTACATTTATGCTCAACACCAATATCAGCAGCAGGAGAGCGGTGGCCCAAGCGTTCTGGGTGACCTCCTTGTAACCGATCAACCGATATAATCTCAAAAGATGGAACGGCAGGGCTTGAAACCTGCTGAATATGCTGTCAGGTACACCTGCACCAGAAAAGATCACACCTGTGAACAATATCGGTGCGGTTTCACCGGCAGCCCTCCCCATGCCGAGGACCGTACCGGTTATTATCCCCGGTAAGGCTGGAGGCAGCACCACTTTCCTTATGGTCTGCCACTTTGTGGCCCCGACCGCGAAACTCGCCTCTCTCAATTCCTTCGGGACCGCATTAAAGGCCTCCTCGGACGACCTTATCACTATCGGTAAAGTCAGTATGGCTAGTGTCAAACCAGCGGAAAGCAGACACATACCGAACATCGATACGAAGACGGCGAAACCGAATAGGCCGTGAACTATGGACGGTGTTCCTTGGAGGATGTTCACACCCGTTCGGATCACTCTCACACCCAATCCTTTCTTCGCGTACTCGGACAGATAGATAGAAGTGCCTACTCCCAAAGGCAGTACTATCACGGCCGTTACCAGTAATAATCCAAGAGACCCTATGATCGCTGGGAAAACTCCGCCATCTTCACCGAGGTTGCTTATGTCACCGGTGAGAAATCCCCACGTTATACCGCCAGCTCCTTTACTCACTATATGATAGATTATCAAGAAGAGGGGCAGCAATGTAAGGAGGATGCAAACATGTAAGATAAAATAAGCGCCGTCCTGTTGGAACTTTTTCATGAAGTTATTGAACGGAGCGAAAGCGACGTAACCGCTGAGCACTCCTAATATCAGCATCGCTAGTGCGAAGAAGAAATCGTCGGCTATCTTCGCGTTAACTTCCCATTGTCTGAAATCTATCTCGGTAGGTAATAATCCGAGTAAAGCAGCTACGGATAATATCAAGGAAGCCACGAATATGAGGTATAGGAACTTCATATCTTTCTGTTCAAGATAGTACTGAATACCAGATAGATAATAGGAACCAGAGATTATGCCAAGGCCTATCATCATCGCCCAATAACCCAAGTCCATCTTCCTGGCGATGGCTACAAAACCGATAAGAGCGATTATAACGGAAACGATGAATATCCAAACGGACAGCAGTTTCTTCACGCTCATCTTTTCCCCTCGAATTTCTCTTTTGTCCTTATCTGAAGTATATCTGAAATCACGCTCATAACCGCCACTATAACGAAAAGCATCACCCCGGCAGTGAACAGTACATTCACCTGGATACCGTAGGCCTCGCCCATCTGGATGGCTATCAATGCGGTCAAGGTATTACCGGTCTCGAAGAAATCGAACCACGGCACGGGTATCCTCATCACGGAACCGATTATCAGCATGACCGCCATCGTCTCGCCGATGGCCCTACCCATCCCCATGATGGTCGCGCTGGATATACCGGATATCGCAGACGGTATCGTCACTTTCTTGATTGTCTGCCATTTGGTGGCGCCCATAGCTAGGCTGGCTTCTTTGATATCTTTCGGCACCGATTTCAACGCATCGTCGGATAGCGTGACTATTATCGGAAGAGCCATTATACCCAATATCATAGACGCTGCTAGTATCGAGTTAGGGCCCTTCATCCCGAATGTAATATATAGGAATCGACCCAACAATATAGCACCTACGAACCCGTAAACGATGCTCGGTATCCCAGCTAACAGTTCGATGATGGGCTTCAGGATCATCCTCACTTTCTCTGGGGCTATCTCAGAAAGATATACTGAAGCTCCCAACCCCAGAGGGAAAGCGATTATTAGAGCCCCTAAAGCCACCATCACGGATCCATATATGGCTGAAACAAGACCGTATTGATCATGAGCCACGCTCCATTCTCTTGAAAGAAGGTCCCAACCGATGGTGTCGATAGCGACCCAAGCCTTCATGAAAAGGAACAAGAATATGAAGGAAATCACCACCACCGAGAATGACGCTATCCCGAAGAACATGTAGTGGATTAACTTCTCCTTGGTGTTTCTAGAGAACAAATTACTGGCTCCTTTGGAATCTTATTTCCGTATATCTTATTGAGCAGTGCATCATACATCTCCACCGAAAGACGATCTCTTTCATTTTGTCTATTTAGAGTAATAATATATCCCTTTCCTTTATAGTGTATATATGAATAGTGAAAGGGGTTTAGCTGTTCATCGAGATGAATCCTTCATCAGCTACGATCCGCTGCCCTTCGCTGCTGAGCACGAAGTCGATGAACGCCTTTGCCAGTCCGGTAGGTTCTCCGTCGGTATACATGTGCAGAGCACGTGAGATAGTGTAATCACCGCTGACGATGTTCTCTTCTGTCGGAGCGGTCCCGTCCAACTTGATAGCCGGGTTATCGTCGCCGACATATCCTAGACCTACGTATCCAATTGCGTTATCCGTCGTTGTAACGGTGGCTACAACATCTGAGTTCTCCTGTTTAGCCGCATCGGCGTTTGTGGAGTCCAGGCCAAGAGCTTCCATGAACGTATCCCTGGTTCCGGATCCTTCCTGCCTTTCGACTACGAATATCTCTTTATCCGGTCCGCCTAAGTCGTTCCAGTTGGTTATATCTCCTTCGTAGATATCGACAACTTCTGATGAACTAAGGTCAGTAACTCCTGCATCGTAGATATCTTTACTAACGACTATAGCTACACCGTCCTTCGCAACCTGGTTATCGTAGAAGTCTACGTTCGAATACTGATCTATCTCAGATTGTTTCACTTCTCTGCTGGCGTCTCCTATATCCGCATCTCCGGATGCGAGCTGAGATATACCGTGTCCCGAACCGCCGCCGCTGACCATGACATTTACATCTGGATGCTTATCCATGAAATCTTCAGCAGCTAACTGAGCTATGGGTAAAACTGTCGATGAACCGGTTATGACCAATTCTCCAGAGAGGTCGTCATCGCCTCCTGAACCGCCGGATACGGGTATGAATCCTTCATCAGCTACGACCTGCTGCCCTTCGTCACTCAAGATGTAATCTATGAAATCTTTAGCTGCACCTTTCGGTTCTCCATCGGTGTACATGTGAAGTGCCCTAGATATAGGGTAATCTCCGGATTTGACGTTATCTTCAGAGGGTGACACTCCGTCCAATCTAATTCCAGGTGTATCGCTTCCTACATATCCAAGACCTACGTATCCGATGGCGTTGTCAACCGTTTTTACAGAAGACTTCACATCGGAATTCTCCTGTTGAGCGCTGTCTGCATTAGTTGAATCCAATCCTAAAGCGTCCATGAACGTGTCCCTTGTTCCAGATCCTTCCTGTCTTTCGACTACGTATATGTCTTCGTCAGGTCCTTCTACATCTTTCCAATTTGTTATATCGCCGGTGTAGATATCATTGACTTCATCTGTAGTCAATCCTATCAGTCCTTCGTCATAAATGTATTTGCTAACGATAACCGCGACTCCGTCTTTTGCGACTTGATTGTCATAAAAATCTATATCTGAATATTCGTCGATCTCAGATTGTTTCACTTCCCTGCTGGCCATGCCGATGTCGGCTTCACCTTTAGCCAGGGATGCTATCCCGTGTCCGGATCCGCCCCCGCTCACCTGAACGGTGATGTCATCGTGATCCTTATTGAATTCTTCCGCGGCCATCTGGGCTATTGGAAGTACAGTCGAAGAGCCAGTTATGGTAACTTCCTGCATTTCATCCTCGTTCTCCGTGCAACCGGTCAAGAACATGGTTCCTACCAATATCATGACCAGAACGCCGAAGACGGTCAAGCTCGTTTTTTTTGTTTTCATATCTATCAACTCCCGTTAAACCCCTCTTCAATATATATTTTATCTGTATAGATTATATTGAGTTATGTTGCCTATTTAGTACTATATAGTTCTATATTTTCATAAATATTAACCGTTCTTGCGCTAATTACACACCCTTAGATGACCTTCATGCGCCTTTTGAACTTGTGGGAATTGGCATAATTCCTCCTACTCACAAAATAAATTTTGTTCCATTCGTTGACTTCTGACCTGAAGATCGAGAGACACAAGGATGTTAATCCTGCGTGTCCTTGATGAGGAGTTAAAGACAGAGGGAAGGTATCCCGTATGTATTTCACTATAATATGAGGGAACCGTAAAAAGGTCTAAATCATAGCCCGAATATTTTATAACCTACTACACATACTATCTCAGTAGCACAAAATATTTAAGTAAGTAATAATATTCTGGATATGACGATTTCGGAGCTTAAAAAAGAGTGATGAAAATGTTCAGGAAAAATGAAGATTATAAACAGGAAAAGTTGAACTCAACTGTTAAAAATTTGCCAACTAAGGCGAAAGATTTACTATATAACAACTGGCCAGCAGTGTTCTACGAACATGTATTTAGTAAAATAGATGAAGATAAATTTGCGGAGTTATACAGTGATGAATACAGCCGACCTAACAAACCAGTCAATGAACTGGTTTCTTTAGATATCCTAAAAGAGTGGTTCGATTGGAATGACGAAACTCTGATCGAAAGTATTATCTAGATTTAGGCGTGAATTATGCGATTGGCAAGGAAAATTTAGGAGAAGAT
>JAWOAU010000088.1:0-11737 GCA_046498385.1 Thermoplasmata archaeon
TGAAATCTACGTTATTTGACTAGTTATACTAATAATCTTTGGAGCGCGCAAAAATTTTGACCTTTCCAGTTGAGTAGCCGAATCCCACAGCCAAGGCTGTGGGTATATGACCTCCCTATCCGCAGTGATAACGAGGATAGAGTGGAGCTTGTTCCACGCTACGGTCGATCGATTGTAATAAATTACCGCCCATCATCACCTTTCTATTTTTATAGAAGATAAGAAAGGTAAAAGGATATGGTCCTGGCTGGTTTCCTACCCTTAACCTGTAGCTATCATTCGCCCCACCGCCTCCCTTTTCATGCATTCAAGTCTCATTAGAGCTGATAGTACCCTCTGGAGAACAGCATGGAGTCCTGCGCCGCAAATACCGGATCGGTACACTGCCACGGTATATCGAAGGTGAGTATTATGTACTCACCGTGTACGATGGTCACCATATCACCGTTGCCTTCAAGTAGCATGTCCGTAACATCCTCGACACCGTTGAGCATAGCACTCACCAAGGGCGCTTCCTGCACATTCACAGAGGTTGGCACTGAGTTGTCCAGCCCGACGAAGTCAAGGTGGTGATTCTGTGTACTCATTATCTGTACCTCGACCGAATACATATTAATGTAGACATTTCAGGAATCTGATTCCTAACATCACAGAAAAGATTTTTCTTTTCCTGTTAGACTTCAGGAATTATTTGAATTCCCCGGTGATTGAGATATATCAATATCTTTCTAGTTTTCCGTCTCTAAGTGCCTTCTTCAAGCAGAGCTGAAGTGTGATCAGGCCTATAGCTAATCCTATGAGACCTGCCACGGGCATCACGATCAGGTCCGTGGTCGGTATATAACCGTGAGTGATGCTTGTCCGTATACCGTTCAAGGCGTAGGTGATGGGGATAGCTCGGCTGATGTACTGTGCCGCTCTAGGCAGGACTTCCACCGGAAAGAACACTCCACAGAAAAATTGGAATGAGAAAAAGATAACCGTGAATACCGCCTGTATCTCCTTATATAATATAGCAACACCGGCGATAGCAAATCCGAAGCCTATTACCGAAAGCCAAGCAAGTACCAGGAAAAGGAAGGAGGGAACGGTCATATTCAGGCTGATCCCAAAGACCAGTTCAGCAACCAACCACATCTCCACGAAGTTAAGCATCGATA
Organism: Thermoplasmata archaeon; assembly: GCA_046498385.1. Taxonomy (GTDB): domain Archaea; phylum Thermoplasmatota; class Thermoplasmata; order Halarchaeoplasmatales; family Halarchaeoplasmataceae; genus Halarchaeoplasma. The sequence continues at coordinate 1,161 of JAWOAU010000088.1, forward strand.
CTGTGAATCCCGATAATGCGGTAGCCGAGACCGGTACCATCAGATGATTCGGGAGCATGTATATGTTTTTGAAAGTACCTATGTGCTGCTCCCAACGTATGCTCCACGAAGAATCGAAGAATCCAACGCGTATGAACCTCCATGTGATTATACCGGTCACCATGTACATAGAGAAACCGCCTGGAGTACCGGTACCGCCGGCTTGGTCTATGGTCCTACCTAGTACTCCGAACACGCTCACCCATACGATGGGGTAAAGAAGCATGGCGATGAAGTTGAGTTTGTAAGACCACCGCCTCTGCCAATCCCTGACCACGAAGGCCCAAAGTACGGCAAAATATTCCTTCACATCCACGATGTAGCATCCTCCTGATTCTCTTCGTCCTCTTCGGTATGCCTGATGAAAGCTTCTTCAAGTGTAGGCTCCTTAACCGACAAGTCGGATACTCTTACGTTCTTCACTATCTTTTCTATCACTTCATGAATCCTACTCCCGCCCTCGAGATAAACGCGAACCTTGTTGCCTTTCTTCTCGATGTGATCTATCGCTTCATCACTCAGAGTTAATGAATCGTCGCCCGTCATAGTAAACTCCACGAGTCTTTTGGGGAATATTCGTCTCTTCAACTCTCTAGGTTTGCCCACAGATGTTATTCGACCTTTGTTGAGTATAGCTATCCTTTCACACAATTCCTCAACCTCGAACATGTTGTGGCTGGTGAATATCACTGTTTTCTCCTCCCGATCCATGATATCTTTTAACAGAGATCTGAATTTTCTGCTTGAAACGGGATCCAGACCCAAGGTCGGTTCGTCTAAAAACAATATAGGGGTGTTCCTGATCAAATTACGAACCAGGTTCAACTTCTGTCTCATCCCGGTGGAGTAATCCGCCAGTCTTTTTTCGTAGTCTTTCTTCTCCAGCCCCAACCTTTCACCATAATCCTCCATCTTATTTTTCCAATCGTAAACCCCGTACAATCGCGAAAAGAAACTCATGTTCTGATAAGCGGTGAGCCTTCGGTAGAACTTATCTCGTGCCGTTATTATATCCACCATAGCTCTTACTTTTTGAGGTTGCTTCACCACGTCGTAGCCATCGATCTCTACCTCCCCATCATCCGGGAGCAACATAGTGGACATGATTTTGACCGTAGTGGTTTTACCTGCACCGTTTGGACCTAGAAGACCAAATACCTCTCCCTTTTTGACTCTAAAGGATATGCCGTCTAAAGCGTTAGTGCCGTTGAATTCCTTTCTCAAATCTTGTACTTTGATTACCATTATCGAACACTTGCGTCACGAAGCAAATCTAATAAACTTTTTGGGTTGACATTTACCCATAAAACTTCACTGCTCTATCGATTTGACTTTTGAAGTATAGTCAAAGGTACAATTTTGATGGATATGTTTGTGTCCTCTATCATTCGTTCCGGGAGCTCAAGGTTTCATCTAGTGGTCGACCTTCCTGTTTCCTTGCGATCTCGATCTCCCTTTTTACCTTACCCGAGAATTCTTTCTTTTCTATATTGCATAAAAGGTTTCGAAGTAGTTCACCCCGGGAGGTATAATGGCCGCGTTCAACTAACTCGTCAATCAATTTGATCCGCTCTTCCATGGCCTGAAGTTTATGGTCTTTGTTGCCGTGTGTATACTATCGTGTGCCCATAGTACACGTATTTAACGGTTTAGACATAAACTACACTACTTGAAATATGTCTAAGGTTATAAACCTTGAGATCATCAGGTATCCAGCTCTTCCTTTACCCGGTCCAATTCTCTTTCGATATTCGTAGCTAATTGAAGGGCGTCGAGGTATTTTCCATCATCCATTGCCCTTTTAGCCTTTTTAAACAGTTTTTCAGCAGGAGCGGTCCGTACCCCTACCTTTTCCAGGTACGCTATCTTTTTCTTTAATCTCTTTGAAATGTTGTAAAAGCATTTTTCCTCAGCCTTTTCCAACATTATTTCACCCTTTTTTATGAATTGGATCACATCATCATAATGAGATCCTTGTTTAAGATTCTCCACCGCCTTTTTCATATAAACTCTTGCCTTTTTTGTGTTCACGTTAAGTTCCTCGGCATCTTGGACCCTTTTCTTAAGTTTGGTCCAATCATTTGCGGCCTGTTTACTTTTTTTCTTTATGACGTCGATCTCATTTTGGCATCTTTTGATATGTCTTAGTGCCCCTTTGAAGTCGCCTCTATCCCACATCTCTTCCGCCTTTTCGAGTATCTTTTTTTGCTGCGATATGTTGATACCTCTATCTTCGGCGTATTCGATGATCTCACGGGTACGCTGTATCTCAGGTTCCAGGTGCTCGAACACCCTCTCGTCCAGCAGTTCTTGTGCATCTTCTATCTTTTCCAGCCCTTTGTCCAGATCTCCTTCTCTCATTATGGAGTTAACGTCTATGGTCTCTTCTATATCCGATATGTCGATATCCAAGGATAACGCATACTCCATGCCCTCACGATACTCCCTGAGCTTTGACACCAATTCATTTTTGTCCACTAGTTCGTTTATCTTTTCTTCCGCCTGAATTGCCAGGCTCTCGGCTTGGATGTAATCCTCATCCATGAAGCAGTTCTGCGCCTTCAGCAGCAGTTCTTTGACAGGGGCGACGTCTTCCAATTTTCCTTCTTTTTTAAGTTGGGCCAAGTGAGATGATAAATCAGATACCAATTCGTAGCTGGATTTCCTCTTCTCAGTTATCCTCTTGGCTTCTTCCTCAATCTTGGACGAATATTTGATCACCGCGGCATAATTCTTATCCTGTATGTACTCCTGACATCTCTTGAGCCTCTCCTTGATATGTTCTATGTCTACACCCTCTCTTTTTGCTTTAACGGTTTCTCTCTTCGCCTGGAGGAACAGGTCCTCTGCGGTGTCCTTTAAATATCCGGAAAGACCGTCTATCATCTCCTCCGAAAGACATATCACTTTGACGAAGTCGTTACTCCAGAATGCTTCGGAAATTTCTTCAAGATCTTTTTTACACATGTCGACATTGATATACTTTATGTCCATATCTTCGATCATTGCGGTCAGTTCTTTGACCTGACTAAACCTTTCCTCAGCTTCTCCTACCCTCCACTTTCTCACATCATCGGATGCATGTTGTAGTAACTCCCACGCCTCGGGGTAACGACCGTGTTCAAATACATTTTCCAGTTCCTCTAAAATATCGCCTATTGTTTCCATCTCCTCAACAGATTCTTCTTCGTCCTCCTGAACCTTTTCCGCAACTTGTTTTAAATTATCTATTCGCTGGTCCATCTCCTCTTTTATCTGAGATTCAAGCTCCTCTTTTGCGTTCAAAGCTATTCTTCCGGCCTTGGCATGTTCACCGGATTTGGTGTTTGCTATGGCCACTTCGAGCCTGTCCAGGCACTCAGCAGTATCCAAACCCATGTCCTCGGCTACATTTACATGAGCTTCAAGGTCCTCTACTAGTTTCATCACTTCCGGATATGCTTTCCTGTCTACGTACTCGTCGAACTCTTTTAACTTCTCCTCCGCCAACTCGTCGTTCTTTTCCTTCAGAGCCTCCTGAGATTCAGCGATCATCTCTAAGGCCTCCGGCATCTCTATGTTTATATCCAGCAGTCCGCCGTAGACCCTTTTTGCTTCTGCTATCCGCATCCCGAACCTCTCGTACTCCTCAACTAGATCTCTCACCCTCTCCATACCTGCGTGGGCCCAATCCAGAGCACCTTTATAATCTTCTCTCTTCAAAGAATCTCTTGCCCTGTTTAAAAGCTCCATGGGTTCGGAGATATCTATCCCTATCTCTTTGCCCCTAACAAAGTGATTTTTGGATTTGGCTATGGTATTTAACACCCTTTCTAATTTCAACTCGTCGAGCTCTTCCAGGCACTCCTCTATACAGCTGTACGCCTCACTGAAATTACCTTTACGTTTGAAGTCCTCTATTTCTTCCCTCTTCTCCTTTATATCCCAAACGTTGCATTCGATTTCCTCAGCCTCCTCAATACTTTTTTTAAGCTCGCTTTCTCTTTTCTTAACTGCATCCTCCAGGACCTCGTTCAATTCTTTCTTCGCGTCTTCCACTAGTCCTACCGCACTTTCGAAGTCCTTCTGTTCTATCTGGGTTTCAACTTTGCTTGTAAGCTCTTCAATATCTAACGTACTGGCCCCTTCTTCACTCATGGCTTTTTCTAGTTTCGTTACTTTCTCTATCTCCCGTTCGAGCATCTCTTCTAACTCTTTGTACAAGATATCTCTGCACTCGGAGACAAGGGATACCGCGGTGGAAAAATCCTCTTCTTCCATGGCAACTCTAGCACCCTGGATAATAGATTCTATTTTATCTCCGTCCTCCTCCTCTCCTTCAAGGAGGAGGGCGGCGGAATCCAGTTTGATTAGATCGTTCCTCAGCTTTTGCCGTATGCTCTGTTTAGCCAGGTCCAGTGCCTTATCGGCATTTTTTAAGGACTCTTTTACTTCGCCCATCTCCAACAGTTCCTCGGCCTTATCCAGCTTTTTAAGGGAGTACTCGTACATATCTTCTTTCGCTATAAAAACATGGATCAATTCAGTTTCGTCTACTATACCTTCAATTCTCTCCTCCGCCGTCTCTAGAAGCATATCCATACCTTTTTTAACGGTCTGACTTGCCTCATCGATATCATTATCGTCTAAAAGCTCACGGGCCTCTCGGATGATCTCCTCGACCCGGTCGACGTCTCCTCCTGCATCTCTTAGATGATTAAGGAGTTCCTCCACCTTTTCCAGGTCTTTCGAAGTCTCCCTTTTTTTATCTGCGGTTTTTTTTGCCTTTTTTTCCATCTCTCTGGCGAGTTTCCCCGCCTTGAGGTATTTGTCCGTCAATTCCTACATCTCCTCGCGTGACATTCTTACAGGTAATCTAACTCAACCCAAATAAAGTCTTCGAATAATTGAACCTTTCAGGTTCTTAGTGACATTTGATCATTTCCTGATGATCTTTGATGGGATATAATATATCAGATGAATTTTCATGGATCGTGAAAATTTGTGAAATCACTAAACTTTTGACAGTCTCTTTTTTTCCGCCAAAACTATAACTTAGTCCAACGATAGGTTTCGACGTTGATATTATGAAAGACGTCTGTGAAAAATACTCCATCGAAATAGGGTCGATCAGACCGCCAAACGAAGGTGGGGCTAGGTCTCTACTTATCAGGACCACCCGAAACTGCCCATGGAACCGGTGTGCTTTCTGCTCCTTTTACCTGAGAAAAAAGTTCACCGTGAGGAAGGTCGGGGAGGTAAAGGGAGATATCGACACGGTTAAAATAATAAGGAATATGCTGGCAGATGGTTCGGTGAAGAGGGAGGAGGTGTCGTACCACAGCCTGTCCATGGTCTATGGATGGTTCCAAAGCGGTGAGAGAACGGTCTTTCTTCAGGATTCCAACTCGCTGATCATGCCCTCGAACCAGTTGGTGAAGATAATAGATCATCTTATGGAAACATTCCCTTCTCTGGAGAGGGTCACGTCCTATGCTAAGTCGGATACCTTGGTCGGAAAGAATCTGGACGAGTTAAAAAAAATAAATGAAGCGGGATTGACCAGGCTCCACGTAGGTCTGGAGAGCGGAGACGACGGTGTGTTAAAGATGATGAAGAAGGGAGTGAGCGCCCGAGAGCATGTAGAGGGGGGAAGGAAAGCTAAGGAAACGGGCTTTGAATTATCCGAATATGTGATGCCGGGTTTGGGGGGTAAAAAACACTGGAAGCGGCACGCCTTGAACACCGCAAAGGTTTTGAACTAGATCGACCCGGACTACATAAGGATGCGACCACTTATCGTTCATCCCGAAACAGGACTACATGTTCTGAGAGAGAGGGGTAAATTTAGGTCGACTTCCCCCCATGAACGGTTGGAGGAGATCAAGCTCATGGTAAAAGAACTAGACGTTTCCGCCGTGATCTGTTTTGACCACTTTTTGAACGGCTGGCGAAACAAAGACGGTGGATTATTGTTCGATGCTTCCTTTAAGGGATACCAGTTACCGAAGGAACAGGACCGGGTACTCGAGCTTGCGGAGGAGGGGTTGAGGGTGGACGAATCCCTTCACTTCGACCCCCGGAGGTCCGTTAGGACATCTCTTTAATTACGGCGTTATAGTAGTCTAATAATTGCATAATTTACCAAACATTTATTAATTTAAAGGACCCTAGAGCTAGAGGTAAACCATGAGAAGAGATATAATGGTCGTGAGTGACAAAGACATGATCAAGATGTGCATCGAGGACACACGCATGAAGATCATATCTCTTTTACGTGTGCGTAACATGTCCATTTCACAACTATCTAGAACTCTTGAGAAAGAGCCGTCCACTATATACCGCCATCTTAAAAAGCTTGAAAGGTCCGGCTTCGTGATGGTTTGTGGAGAGCGGAAAGTCCATCATATCCCTGAAAAATTGTACGGACGCACAGCTGACAGTTTTGTGTTCACACCCATTCATGGAAAAGCGGGAGATGACGGTTCGGAAACCGATTGGAACGCTCAATACAATCACACGGTCCACCGGATCATAGAAGCCATGGACGTGCTGGGTTATGAAATAGAGGCTTCCGAAGAGCACATAGAAAATCTATCCATGTTTCTTTTCAATTTGGATGAGATGATCGGAGAGCTCGTTGAACGTTCCCAAGATAAATTACCAAACATCAATCCAGTAGGTGTGATCAGATTGAAGCTACTTTTTTTCATCCTTGAATTCATGGAAAACGAGGACTGTCGGGAGGACATCAAAAAAATAGTAGACATGTTTCAAGAAAGTCCGACATATGTATGACAAAGGACTGACGCCTCATGCGGTCGAAACTCATCTGTTCTTTAAAAAGTCCATCGTTTGCTTGAAGGCGTCCCTCGGGTTTCCTTCGCCCGACCGGTCGTAGAATTGTACGGAGATGCCCTTCCTCCCTTTCTTAAGATTGATCTCTCTTTTTCCGTTTCTCAAGGTCACATGCTGTACGTCATATTCTTCATTTAAAAGGGCGGTAACGAGGTCGGGTATGTCGGTTTCTTTCTCTCCGTCGAACACACAAGTCTTGTTCTTTATACTTCCTATAAATCCCATCCTGAGCACCAACACGTCAGACGTTTGACGTAAAATTAGGAGGATTTTAGGGGTTTATAAAGATTTTGGACCATTTTGTCAGACAAATGATCGGTGTAAAATATCATGATAGATCGTTGTTAAAATTAGAAAAATATGGAATGGTTTTTGATTGTGGTTAACGTTTATAAAAAAATCTTAGATCTTTTTTACGTTTACGGCACGGGGTCCTTTTTCTCCTTGTTCGGAGTCGAATTCAACTCGATCGTCTTCTCTCAAGAATCCTCCATCGATGTCGCTGCTGTGGACGAATAAATCATCATCTCCTTCGTCAGGCTGAATGAATCCAAAATTCTTCATCGTGTTAAAAAACTTTACTTTTCCTTTCATTTGTAGTTCACCTCCTTTTTTTTGTATAGTTTTACTGTGCGTGAGTTAGGGCTACCTGTATAAATAGTTATTGTTTCCCTTGTTACTTTATCCGGCTGATAAACCGTCGAAACATGTGTTTCACCTCGGTAAAGTATATACGGTAAGACGGAAATTCCTAAATCAACGTTCATTCGTGAGGTCAAAAACATGAGTAAAATAATTTTGCATGCAGATGGGGCCTACCGTGGAAAAGGCGGCGGTGTCGCCTCTTATGGCTATCTGATAAAGAAAGATTCCAAGACGATCAGAAAAGATTACGGCTTGCTTCTCGAAGACCGGGTCACCAACAACTACGCGGAGTACACTGCCGTCATAAAGGGTCTGAGATGGATAAAGAACTCCGACCTGCAGTTCGATGAGATCATCGTAAGGTCCGACTCCCAATTGGTAGTCAAACAGGTGAAGGGTGAGTGGTCGGTTAAATCCGGCAACCTGAGAGACCTTTACAGTGAGGTTAAGGACTTGGTAACCTACTTTGAGAAAGGCGGCAAATCAGTAAAATTCGAACACGTAGGTCGGGATTACAACCAGGAGGCGGATGAACTATCGCAGCTCGCTATCGAGGACCACTTCCTTGCCAGGAAGCTCAAGGGAAAGAAAAAAAAGATCTGTTCAGAATGCGGGAAAGAAATGGTGGTCAGGGATGGAAAGTATGGAAAATTCTGGGGATGTACGGGATATCCCAAATGTACCAACACAACGAGTTATGAAGAGTGATAACTTCCAACTGAACGTCATTTCCGGTTGGGTTCAGGGGATGCAGTCACGGTGTTTTAGATGACCACTTCACTACTATAGGTGTTCAAAACGTTATCTCTTTCAGTATCTCTATCCCCACATCTTCCAACCGGGCAATCATTTTCTCGTATATAGGGCCTGTTATGCAATCCTCCGGCGCGATTATACCCTTTCCTGAAACCTCGTTTTTGGCCATCATTTCAGAGGCTATGGCCGGTGGGAAGCAGGTGGTCCGCTGCATAGCGGTGAGCCCGGTTTCAACGTCCTCATCGTCCCACATGTAATAATCGATACTGATATCCTTTCCATCTTTCTTTCCTTCGGCGGTATTCCACATAGCACAGGCGTCTCTATCCCCTTCCTTTGGCTTCAGCTTTGGTACGAGGACTTTCAACAGTACCTCTCGGGGCATGATCTCACATCCGTTCACCTCTACAGGTTCGATGTCCAGCATACCACACTTTCTGAACTCTTTGATGGTATCGTAATGTCCTGGCCACCGGACTGTTTTCTCGTAAGTATTCTCAAGTTCGGATCGGGTGTGTACGAAACTGGGCATGCCAGGCGTAACAGCGCATTCCAATTCAACGTTCTTTCCGAACTTATCGAATAAGAATTTTTCTTGCAGAGACAGTGCATCAAACTCCGTCCTCTCGCCATTTTTGATAGCCATGGATTTGATATTGTACTCCCTGAGAACGTGATCAAAGGTCCATGTGATCATGTATTTCAAGGGATGTCTCTCAGCGGATCTTTCGTTAGGTATACCTCCGCACCTTGCAATAGCTGTTTTCGGTTCGTCCATCTCTCGCAATGCTTCACCAAGGGTTATATTGGTCAATCCCGGAGCGAAGCCCATGCCGTCCAAGAGCATTATACCTTTCTCCACATATAACTCGTGGAGATACTCTCCGTACTCCTCCACCGCCATACCTTCGGGCAGTTCTAGATCTTCCATCTCGTAGGGATCCGGGCTCCGGTGGTATTCCTCCAAAATATCTATCATATCCAAACCAACGTCTGCAGCGAGCTCTATGGTCTTATAACTGGTCTGTCTGGTAGGCAGAGCGTTTATACCTACATCGTACTCCTTCATCACCTCCTTTGTCTTCTCTTCATCTAAGACGTCCCCGACGTGCTTTTTCAGTTTGTCGCTGTCGATAAACTCCATGATCTCATCTATAGGTCCCGGAGACCTACTTAAAATACCGATCTCCTCAAAATCAGAATGGTTGGCCAAATACCATGCTACGCCTTCCGCCTGCCTGCCGGCACCAAATATCAAAGCTTTCATTTTAACCACTCGGTGGGCATCTAGTTCCCCTCTATAAATGTTTTGTAGAGTTTACATCCACCACTCTGAAGAGTGGGCTATTCTTTACTTGCTAGGTAAAGTTTACCTAACCGGTTCAAGTTTATCTTGAGACGGCGGTCGGCCCTCTCGGTTTCAACGAGTTTCTTTTCTTCCAAAGTCTCCAGCCGGTACTGAATACTCGATCTTTTGACTTCCTCCTTCCTCGCCTCATTGATATACCCCACCAACTCCTCGATGGAATCCACTCCGCCCCTTTCATCGAGGGCGAACAGTATCTCTCTCTCCCCCTCGCTTATATCCTTTATGGGAAATACGGGTATCCGCTGATATCCTTCGACCCCTACCGCGGCACCTTTATCCATGAAACGGTCTCGCAGCTCTTTTACCCGTTCCAACGCATCCTTTTCGTTCATCCTCAGCAGGGCCTCCATTATCTCCGGTATCATGTAACTTTTAGGGGCCGCATAGAATATCTCTATATCCATTTTATAGGGCGAAAGGAAAGCGGCACTTATCATAGCGGTGGTGGCCAGCTTGGGTACCGGCGATATGTTGATGTATATCTTATGGCCGTCCTCGGCATACCTTTCGATCTGTTTTAAAGTTTCAATAAATACCTCGTTGAAATCGTATATATCCACGTTGATGACCTCTATATCTATGGGAGTTTTCATGACCTTTTTCAAAAAATCGCCTGCCAGATCTCTAGCTCCCGTATAAGGGGATCTCCGCGAACGTAATATCAACAGCTTATCAACCGGGTATCTGCTGAGCATAGGGATGATGATTCTATCGTACTCGAACCCCCCGGTAGTTATGTGAACTCCGGCCTTTTTCGGTGTCATTGATACGAGTATGAGAGATTCCTATTTATAAATTCCGTTAAATGACGTAAAAAACCGTTAGCTATAAATAATACCTCGACCCTATATGATAAATATATCCATCAAATGACGAATACTCCCGTTATCTATTGGGTGCGTCATCTCATGGAGAGCGGTGGAAGTTAAAC
>JAWOAU010000041.1:0-27670 GCA_046498385.1 Thermoplasmata archaeon
TCTCTATCTCTTGAACCGCTGTATTATTACCATATCTCACACTGATGTAGTTGTTGAAATAGTCGGTAAAAAGTATAGGCGATAATCTAGGATTGTCCGTCCTGGGTATAGGATATCCGTAGGGCTGATCACCGGGAGAGCGTCCGCTGGCCCTGAACTGCACCGTATAATTTCCAGTCGCCTCTATGTACCTGAACATGCCCTGGTGCATATCAGTTATATATACTCTACCATCGAAGCTCTCCTGTGCAAACCTACCGGCGGCAGAGGAAGAAAGAGACGGCGTCTCGATGGTATCGGCGCTGTTCTTGGTCAAAGGCACCATCAACAGGAACGTTACCAGAACAACGACGGTAGATACCCTCACCAGTTCCTTCAGATCGATGTTCTTTGGAGCGTAGTATTTCAGCAGGGCTACTATCAGTACCGAGGCCGGAACGATAGCTGCTAGGAATCCCCTTTCTATATTCCTTCCCTGAGGATGTGTGAACGTATGAAGGAACCATCCGTAGCAGGAAAAGAACCATGCCCCGACTAAGAGTGCTTTTTTAGCATCGTACTTGTAAAAAATGTAGAATGCTATCAACCCTAGCAACGACTGGAAAAAACCAGCACCCATCCTGAGAAGGTTGGTAAACGCGTACTGTGAGCTGGTGGTTTCCGGCCCACCTAAAGAAAAAACAAATATACCCTTTAACAAACCTTCGTATCGAGATGTGATCATCTCGTTTATACCCGGTATATAGTGGAAAAATAAGAAGAAGGCAAAAACAAATGCTAGACCTATGGGAAGGACGGGAAATAGATAATCCCATCTTACCTTCTTTTTAAATGAAATGAGCGATACCGAAGCTAGTGCTATCAAATTCATCGCGACGATTACGGTCATTCCCGGATGAGACGGAACTATAACAAACAACACCAGAACCGCCAGCACTCCCAGCCGGTAGTCCTTCTTATCCACATACAAGAACATCGCCAGCCAGAAGGCGGTCCATATCATCATGCCGAAGGGCTGCCTGGCAAGATGGTACTCCATGTACCAGTTCAGGGATAAGAACATCAGAGGAGCCACCGGAGCCCACTTCATCGATATCCTTTTGGAGATAGTGTATATGAACAACACTATGGTGGATGCCAGTAGAGTCGGGAACCATCTGGCATACTCCAGTATATCCACGTCCAACACAAGTAACTGAGACGCTTGGAAGATGTGAGAGCCAGGAAACGGGATACGTGCCATATCCCAGACACCGGTCTCCATGATCGACAGCACTTGAGGGATCACATGGTACACGTCGAATACCGGGACCATATCGTGGACCATGTTCGGTAATGTATAAAGATACAGCACCGGTATCAGCACACTCACTAACGCCAGATACCTGCGGTCACCCTTCACCGATAACATTATCCCGAAGAAGGCTAAGATCAACCCGGGCCAGAAGGTCCAGTACAGCGAATTCATGTACCAGAAGACGGAAGGCTCCGGCGCACCGGGGGACGTTCTAGCCAGGGTTAGAAAGAATAAAAACAAACTAGCAGCTAGTACGAAGACGTGAAACTTCTTTTTTCCAACTAGCTTGTCGATGTTTTTCACATACCCTCAATCGGCCCATCTAATCTAAACTTTTTCTTTCCAAGAGCTTGTCAGGTTCTTAGTAACTCAGACAGATACCCACTTATCGGGTCCACCGGGCAAACAAGCAGAACATGGTCACCCAAGTACGTTCGAAGTCATGGTAATACAGGGATGTTCACCAAAGACTGTATCACGGCCATGTCCCGTTTGATACTGTCGTTCAACGGTGAGCCGGGGTTGACCCAAGCCTGCACCGCCTCCTCTCTGTAATCCTTATCCGTCTTTCCACCCCATATCCCGAACAAAGTTACCTGCATCTCCGGGATCTTCACCGCACCGAAGGTCAAGGCTAGGTCGTGGAGCAGGTTCAATACCACCGACGATGAGACCTCGTGCTGTCTGTCTATGGAATGAGGGATCTCCAGGATAAAGTAGGGTATCTCGGAATTCTCGGCATGGGAGCCCATGTTTCTATCGGTGGATATTAACGCGGTCGCGATGTTCTTATCCCATGAAAACCTTTCAAGGGATTCAACTATGCGTATGTCGTTCTTCTCCGCATCTGTCTTAGAGACATTTCCCCTCACCCGTGCAGCGTTCAAGTTTCCACGGAGATAACTCAACTCCTGGGTAGCGAACTTGGCTTTACGGGTCATCAGCTTACCACGATTGCGGAAGTTGTACCTTATATCTCCTATATTCGTATACATCCCCATCATCTTGAGATCGGAATTGCCGTACTTATCCCTGATATGATGGTCCACTTCAGATTCAACTATGGTGCTGAGCAAGTAGTCGAAGTCCTCGGCAGATATTTGTCCTTTGTCTGTATCCAAGGGAAACCTACGGGATATGAACCGGAAGTAAGCCAGGTTGGAATCTATAGACAAAAATACGGACTTGCTGGACAGCGTGGGATCTATCTCGGTACGGTAGAGGTACTCCACCCAATCCACGAACTCGTTCCAGTTATCGAAGTGTATCAGTCCGGAGGATATAAGGCAGTCCTTGTAGTCCAAAAATCCAGGAATGTCCGAGGAATGGCAGTAATTATCCAGCCCAGTGCAGTAATCAAAGGTACTTTTACCCCGAAGAGATACGAGGTAGTGTTCATCTTTAAACTCTATGTCCAATATGGTGTTATGAAAATAAGGTTCCTCGATACTCAGATGATTGATATCGTGCTTTCTAGCGGTGTTGATAAGAAGCATTATCTTTTGTTTTGTAAGTGTGTACTCCATATTATCTAATCCTCCAAAAGGTCCTTCAGACATAGATTTACGTGATCCAGTAAGGGATAAGGGGAATCCATGGGGACGTCAGATGATAGGTAGAAAACGTGATCGAAACTTTCGTTAATACCGTTTATAAATATCCCTGCAATTATCTCCTTACGTGCCCCGGATATATCCAGTATGATAGATCCTTCGGACAAGAGACCGTTTATAGCTTCCCGCGCAGTCCGGGGTGAAGTGACTGTCTTGACCTTCAATTCCGCATCACCTCCGTAAGCGGATATCAAACTGGCGGCGTTCTTAGAAAAGGCACCAGTATCAACTCCGTGGGAAAGTATCAGTACGGAGTCAGGGATGATATTCCGTCGGCTGATCACCGCCCAGAGGGAGTTCAACGAAGACCAATGATCGTAGTCTAAAAAGCATACGTATTTTTTCATCTTATGACGTCCTTTATCGTATTACACCAAGAAAGGGTTTTGTGTTTGTAAAAACCGGTGTACTCTGTCATCGAAACCAGAGCTTACTACCCATATTTATGGTTTTGTTAACACTTTTCCCATCGATCTTCATCAACAAGCGGATCATCTTCCTCTATATCCCCTTGCACTTATCAAGCCACCGGGGGGATTCGAACCCCCGGCCTATGGTTTACGAAACCATCGCTCCACCAGCTGAGCTACGGTGGCAGTTATTTTAGGATCTCTGAAAAGGTCCCTTTTTAAATATGCGTTTCGATTTTTCCAGAGCCTCGAGTCCCGGTAAATGTCTGCCTGCCAGGAAGTTTATACAAGAACCGCCGCCGGTGGATATATGGTCGATGCTTTCGGATATATCAAGCTTCTCAAGCACGGCTGTGGAATGACCGCCGCCGATTATTGAGTATGCATCGGAATGGGCGGCGGTTCGGAATATTTCAGTAGTACCTATGGAAAATTCATCGTGTTCAAAAGCACCGGCGGGACCGTTTATCAGCACGAGTTCGGCTAGGTTTATCTGTCCGCTGTATTCAAAGATGGTCTCTATACCTATATCCATTATCGCCTCCGAAGTGGGAAGTCCGGGTAAGGAAACAACATTGCGCCTGCCGTTGTTGCCCACCGCTACATCCTTGGGCACTCCTATCTTATCTTCCCATTCATCCAACATCGACGAGGCTTTTTCAACCAATTTCTCGTGATCTGAGTATTCGTTCTCTATGAACGACATGCTCCCTTCTCCCAGCTCCACCCCCTTAGCCATGAGGAAAATCTGGCCCACCAGACCCATGGTGAGTATACGGTCCATAGAATCCTGCTCAAGCATATGCCGAGCTACGTCTATGGAATCTTCAACTTTCACTCCGCCTAACAAAGCTATCTTAGGCGAGAGGTCCGGTTCAAAGGCCTTGCCCATGTCCTCTATCTCTTTCTGCATCACCCTTCCCGCTAAATTTGGGACCAGTTCGGCGAATCCCACAAGGGTGGGTTGGGCCCGGTGAGATGCTGCAAAGGCATCGTGTACGAAAAAGTCTATCATGGGAGCCAGGTGTTTTACTATGTGCGTACCTTCGAACTTGGATTTTTCTCCCTTCAACGCAACTTCTTCGGCATAGAAACGAGTATTCTCTAGAAGTATCTTTTCTCCGGGCTTCATGGAGCGGACCCTCCGCCGTACGTGGCTTTCAAATAAACCGTCAACGTACTCCACATGTCTACCCAAAAGTTGACTCATCCTTATGGCATGGGTGTTCGTGGAGGTGAAATCGTTTTTCCCAGGACGGCTCTGGTGAGCGAGGATTATCACCTTGGACTTTTCTAAGTCTCGAAGGGTGGAAAGATGACTGCGTATTCTATAGTCATCCAATATCCTACCGGATTTCGGATCCAGCGGTGAATTGATATCTACCCTTACCAACACGGTCCTTCCTTCAAGGTTAAAATCATCCAGCGTGAAGATGTCCCATGGTTTGCTCGGCATTTTATCGTGTGGAGATTACACCTTCGGAATATAAGCTTTACTTAATCCGAAAGACCGCAATATTCATATTATCCACCTAGTTTAGGGTCTTACAGGGGATAAAATGACGGTAAAAGTAGGAATAAACGGATATGGAACGGTAGGAAAAAGGGTCGCAGACGCCGTAAATCAGCAGAGCGATATGGAGGTAATAGGTGTATCCAAGAGGAGCCCGACTTACGAAGCACGTCTGGCCAATGAACTTGGATATCCCTTTTATGCGGCGTCGGAAGATCATCTAGATGCTTTCAAAAAGAAAGGGATCCAGGTCGATGGTATGCTGGACGACCTTTTGGCGGCGGCAGATATAATCGTGGACGGTACTCCAAAAAAGGCGGGTTACAAGCCGATCTACGAAAAGGCCGGTGTAAAGGCGATGTGGCAGGGAGGAGAAAAACACTCTCTGACCGGACTTTCCTTTAACTCGATGGCAAATTATGAAGAGGCATACGGTGCCGATTACGTAAGAGTTGTCTCTTGTAATACCACCGGTCTGCTGAGGACCCTGTATCCCATCTACGAGGACGTAGGGTTTGACAGATGTACCGCAGTGATGATACGGAGGGGTGCAGATCCATGGGATACAAAAAGAGGTCCCATAAACTCCATAAATCCGGTACTCAACATACCGTCCCATCACGGACCGGACGTGCAGAGCGTGGTACCGGAAATAAACATCCAAACTACGGCTGTGAAAGTACCCACCACCATAATGCACCTGCACAGTGTAATAGTGGACTTGAAAAAGGACGTGGATACGGACTACATACTTGATCTTTGGGAAAAAACTCCTCGGGTCAAATTCTTTGAAGCTTCTCAAGGAGTGGACTCCACCGCTAAGATCATGGAATGGGCTAAAGACAGGGATAACGTCAGAGGAGACATAAACGAGATAGCGGTTTGGAAGGACGGAACTCAGGTAAAGGATGGTACCTTGTACTACTACCAGGCCATACACCAGGAGAGCGACATTATTCCGGAGAACATCGACGCCATAAGGGCGATGATGGAGATGGAAGAAGATAAGCTCAAAAGTATAGAGAAAACCAATGCGGCCATGGCTATAGAGTAGTGATATCTTATGATCGTGTGCCCTTTGGACTACAGGTACGGTAGAGACAAAATCAAGAGCATATTCAGCAAGGAGAACCTCGTTCAAAAGTTACTGGACGTGGAATCCGCCCTTGCCAGGGCACACGCAGAAGTGGGGAACATACCTCCTGAAGCTGCCGAAGTCATCTCAAGGAACGCTGACTCGGACAACGTTGACTGGCGTGAGGTCGAACGTGTGGAGAAAGAAGAAACAAAGCATGATATAATGGCCCTGGTTAAAGTGATGGGTCGTTTCTGCGGCGACTCTGAAAGATACATACACCTGGGCGCAACTTCCAACGACGTAATCGATACCGCCAACGGACTGATACTGAAAGAAGCCGTTGAGGTGATACGTGAAGATCTGGTAATGCTCCGTAATACGCTGGTTAAAAGGGCAAAAGAACACCGGGATACGGTGATGGTGGGAAGAACCCATGCCCAGCACGCCGTACCCATCACCTTCGGTTTAAAGGTGGCCGTCTACGTTAAGGAGATCGAACGGTATATAGAACGCTTAGACCAGTTAAAGGAAAGAGTGGCAGTCGGTAAGATGAGCGGTGCGGTAGGAACCGGGGCCGCCCTGGGAGAACATGCACAGAAAATACAGCAATTGGTGATGGAGGACCTGTCCCTCGGTACGGAAGAGATCGCCTCCCAAGTGGTCGGCCGAGACAGATACGCCGAACTGGTATGTTTCGCCGCTTCCCTGTCCGGTTCGCTACAAAAATACTCGACCGAAGTAAGAAACCTTCAGCGGCCGGAGATAATGGAGGCGGCAGAGGCCTTCGATGTGAAAAAGCAGGTGGGCAGCTCCACAATGGCCCACAAGAAGAATCCCATCGTCGCGGAGAACATCTGTGGTTTGGCTAAGACCATCCGTGGATTCGTGGTGCCCACCTTGGAGAACATAATCACCTGGCACGAACGTGACCTCACCAACTCATCCTCGGAACGCATCACACTGGGACATACCCTGATCCTCCTTGATGACATTTTGGTAAAGACCGATAAGCTGTTCAAAAATCTGGAGATATTTCCGGAGAACA
The DNA here is from genome assembly GCA_046498385.1 of Thermoplasmata archaeon. Taxonomy (GTDB): domain Archaea; phylum Thermoplasmatota; class Thermoplasmata; order Halarchaeoplasmatales; family Halarchaeoplasmataceae; genus Halarchaeoplasma. Next base: position 6,957 of record JAWOAU010000041.1, read on the forward strand.
TGAAAAAGAACCTCGAACTCAGCCAAGGTCTCATAATGGGTGAAGCGGTGATGATAAGATTAAGTGAAAAGGGTATGAGCCGACAGCAGGCCCATGAATTGATCCGTAAGGCCTCCATGGAGGCCCGTGCAGGAGACAAGAGATTCAAGGAGATATTGTTGGAAGATGACGAACTGATGTCGCTGATCGATCCGGAAGAACTCGAGTCCTTGATGGACCCTGCAAACTATACCGGCAGGTCAAAAGAACTGGTGGATTCTCTGGAACCCTGGTAGTTTTCCACTAAAAATTACTCTTAAACGAGGAAAAAAAGCGGTGTTAGCACGCAAAACGTTATATTGAAGGGGGAATCATAATCATCCACATGACGTTGATGGAAGAGTGCGAGAGGACTGTACCTGAATACGTTGAACACGGGGCGAGTTTAGAACCTGTTTCTGCTGAGAAATTAGTCAAACTTATTGCCTCCGGACGTGCGGTGATACCCTGCAACCCAATACATCAGCCGATACCTAAACCTATAGGGGAGGGGCTCAAGGTAAAAGTAAATGTTAATCTGGGAACTTCAAAAGATAATGCGAATATAAAATTAGAACTGGAAAAGCTCCGAACCGCCGAAAAGTACGGAGCGGACGCCGTGATGGACCTCAGCACTGGAGGGGATGTGGACAATATCCGTAAAACAGTGATAGAAGCAACTGAACTACCTGTGGGCAGCGTACCCATATATCAGTGCGGCCTGGAGATGGCTAGGAAAGATGCGCTGATAGATATGACATCCGATGATATGTTCAACAGCATAAGAAAGCATGCCCAGGACGGTATCGATTTTGTTACGGTACACTGCGGAGTTACCAAAGGAGTGGTGGATAGGTTGAAGAAAACGGATAGAGTAACCGATGTTGTCAGCAGAGGCGGTTCCTTTCTGACGGCGTGGATACTGCACCATCAGGAAGAGAATCCACTTTACGCAGAATTCGATTATCTGCTTGAGATCGCAAGGGAGTACGATCTCACCCTAAGTTTGGGAGACGGCTTAAGGCCTGGTTCCATAGCAGACGCCTCTGACAGGCCGCAGATCCAGGAACTCATCGAGCTGGGAGAACTGGTGGACCGGTCCAGGGAGGCAAAGGTCCAAGCGATGGTGGAAGGACCGGGGCACGTACCCATAAATCAGATCGCAGCCAACGTGAGTATGGAGAAGTGTTTGTGTAAAGGGGCACCGTTCTATGTGCTGGGTCCCCTGGTAACGGACTTTGCTCCCGGCTACGACCACATCTCCGGAGCCATCGGAGGTGCCATAGCCGCATATAACGGAGCGGACTTCCTCTGTTACGTAACTCCGGCGGAGCATTTAGGGTTGCCTGACGTAGATGATGTGGTAGAAGGTATCGTAGCATCTAAGATCGCAGCCCATGCCGCAGACCTCGCCAGAGGTATCGACAAAGATATCGACAGGGAGATCTCTACCGCCCGTAAAGAACTAGATTGGAAGAGGATGTTCGATAAAGTTGTCGATCCCTACAAGGCTAAAAAGTTCAGAGACGAGAAAAACATTGATGAAAAAGAAACCTGTTCCATGTGCGGCGACGTTTGTGCCATAAAAATACTGAAAGATTTCCTCGGATGATATCTACTCTAGCATGGGCATTTTTATTCCTTTTTCCTTAGCGAACTTTTTCGCTTTTTCGTAGCCTGCGTCAGCGTGTCTAATGACACCCACGCCCGGATCGGCTTTGAAGACTCTCAATATATTTTCCTCAGCCTCTTTAGTACCATCGGCTAAAACAACCATGCCTGCATGGGTGGAGTAACCTATTCCTACGCCGCCACCGTTGTGTATGGAAACACTTGTGGCTCCGGCGCTGGTGTTTATAAGTGCGTTCAGCAGAGGCCAGTCCGCAACTGCATCGCTTCCGTCTTTCATGCCCTCAGTTTCACGATTAGGGCTAGCAACACTACCGGTGTCTAGGTGGTCCCGTGTTATCGATATCGGGGCGGATATCTCTCCCTGGGCCACAAGGTCGTTCATCTTTTTAGCAAATCTGTGACGCTCTCCGTATCCAAGCCAGCAGACCCTCGCAGGCAGTCCTTCCCAGGGTAGGTGTTCCTCAGCCAGATCGATCCAGTTGACCAGCTGTTTGTTTTCTGGGAACATCTCCTTGACGAGGTCGTCAGTCCTGAGTATGTCCTCGGGATCTCCAGAAAGCGCTATCCACCTAAAGGGGCCCCGCCCTTCGCAGAACATCAGACGGATGTAGGCAGGTACGAAACCGGGATATGCAAAGGCGTTCTCGAAACCTGCTTCCAATGCCTGCCCCCTTAGGTTATTTCCGTAATCGAAGGTCACGGCCCCCTCTTCCTGCATTTTAACCATGGTCTCACAGTGGATCCTCATGGACTCAATACTGAGCTTCTTGTACTTTTGCGGGTCCTCTTCTTTTAACTTCTGTGATCCCTTGAAACTCATGCCCTTGGGAACGTAGCTCATGGCGTCGTGAGCGCTGGTCTGGTCGGTGAGTACGTCCGGTATTTCATTTCTCTCCAGCATCTCCGGTAATACCTCCGCGGTGTTTCCTATCAGTCCTACGGCCCTGGGTGTGCCCTCTTCAACGTACCGTGCGCATATTTCAAGGCCCTCGTCAAGATCTTCAATCAACTCATCACAGAAGCCGGCTTCCAGCCGGCGTTCCGCCCGTTTCGGATCTATCTCTATCACCAAACCTACACCGCCGGCCATCTTGATGGACAGAGGCTGAGCTCCACCCATGCCTCCCAGTCCTCCGCTGACACAGAGTTTACCCTTCAACGTACCGTCGAAGTGTTTTTTAGCCAGGGCCGTAAAGGTTTCGTAGGTGCCCTGGATTATGCCCTGGGTCCCTATGTAACACCAACTGCCGGCGGTCATCTGACCGTACATCATCAATCCCAGGTCCTCCAGTTCATAGAACTTTTCCCAGTTGGACCATTTGGGTACTAGATTGGAGTTGGCTATCAGCACCCTCGGCGCCCTTTCATGGGTCTTGAATACCGCTACCGGTTTTCCACTCTGTATCAAAAGGGTTTCGTCGTTTTCCAGCGACTTCAAGTTCTCCACTATCCGCTCGTAGCAGTCCCAATTTCTAGCGGCCTTTCCGGTCCCTCCGTAAACTATCAATTTATCCGGCTCTTCGGCATTCTCAAGGTTATTCATCAGTTGACGCAGCATGGCTTCCTGCTTCCAACCTTTACAAGTGAGTTTTGTTCCTCTGGGCGATTTGATATCAACCATTTGTAACACCTTAGTCGATGATATAGGAGATAGTTAAAAACTTTACCGAGTCCGCAAAAATATGAGCAAAATCCTTATATCACTATCCTCAATCACCGTCTTAAAAGTATTTTAATACATATAGGGGTGTCCCAATATGCCCGTGGAAGAAATAGAGATAGTCAAGCAGACTGAAAAGGAAGCCCTTAATATGATCGAGGAAGCCGGGAATAAGGGTAAAGAACTTGTAGAAAAAGTTAAAAAAGAAGCTCTTCAGGATAAGGAGGACGAGCTTTTTTCCTTTAAAAAGAATCTCAAGGAAGAAAAAAAAAAGGTGGAACTTGAGGCGGAAGAAAGTACCGAAGAGATAAAAAAAGAATCCAAGGAAAGGGTTGAGAGGCTGAAAGAGCTAACTCAGAAACATCGGGACGAGGCCGTGGGGCACGTGGTAAACCGCCTCCAGGAGGTATGAACATACTGTTCCCTACCCGAATGAAGGACCTTACCATAATAGTACACGATAATTACATAGATGATGTTATAGATGCCCTACATACCATAGGCGACGTTCAGATATCAAGTATCGATAAAGATAGTGCCGTAAGGGATCTGGTTGATATCGCCTCGACCCACAAAAGTCTCTCGGACTGCACAGAGTACGAGATGAAGTTGAATTCCGTACAGGACGTATTTGACGGTATGAAGGATGAAGAAGAATGCATATGGGATATGTTGTTTCCAAAAGATATCACACAGGTGAAGAGAAAGAAAAAGAACTTCGATGATCTCCTCCAAGAGATAGACGATAGGGTGGAAACCGAAGGTAAAAGGATAATCTCTCTAAATGACGAACTCAATTTCAAAGAAGAAAAATTATCGGAGATGGAGGCTTTACGAAAAGATATCCTTGAGGTTTCAAAACTAGACATGGAGCTATCCTATCTCGGAGAGAGACACTATACCGTCTATCGTGCAGGTAAGACCTCAAAACCCGCCGTAGTAAAAAGGGCGCTTTCGGAACTGGAAACATCTCACCTTGTCCTTCAGCCCTTGGGAGAAGGAGAATACATAGCTATAGCTGGAGCATATATAAGGGACAGAAAAAAACTTGACCTGATCTTAAGGGAGACTGACGTGGAAATCTTGGATCTGGACAGGGTAAAAGGAACCCCGACCCAAGCATTGAAAGCTCTGAATACAAAAATAAAGGGTCTAAAGGAGGAAGTAAGGGACCTGCGTTCGTCGCTGAGCGAACTTAAACAGGAACACCAAATGGAATTCCTCGTGCTGCAGGAGGAGCTTCACATAGTTAGGGATAAGCTTGAAATATACCAGGGTTTCGGTAAAACACATACTACATCTGTGATCAAAGGATGGACAACAGAGGACCGGGTTCAAAGGGTAGATGAGGCGGTTAAAAAGTACACCGACGGTTGCGGCTTTTTGATCGCAGAAGAACCTGAAGACCCATACGAAACCCCCGTATCTTTAAACAATCCCAACATCCTCCGACCTTTTGAACTTCTTACCAGGATGTTCGCTCCGCCCAGGTATGACGAGGTGGACCCCACCTTTGTTATAGCGCCGGCATTCGTGATCTTCTTCGGGCTGATGCTTGGAGACGCCGTATACGGACTTCTCATCGTAGCTGTCTCCCTGGTACTGTACTACGGCATAGGCCGTATCGAAGAGGGGACTAGAGACTTTTCTCTTATCTTACTGTCCGCAGGCATATCTACCTTCATATTCGGGATACTGCAGGGAGGATACCTTGGACCGAATCGTGACGAGTATCTAAACCTGCTGGGCCGCTTCGGATTCGAACCGCCCCTGCTGTTGGATACCCTGGAGGGAGACGGCCCCCTAACACTGCTGATAATATCTTTGTTGATCGGGCTGGCCTACATCAACCTTGGTTTGGTGCTTTCACTGGTCCAAAACGTCCGCAGGAAGAATTATAGAAACGTGGTACTGGAGAACGTTTCCTGGTGGCTGCTTCAGCCCGGTGGATTCATACTGCTCTCCGGCAAGCTCTTCGGCTGGTACGACTTCACAGGCACCGTTTATCTTTTTGCCGGCGTAATCACTGTCATCGGGCTGATACTATTGGTGATTCGAGCCAAAGGGCTGTCGTTCTTCGAAATAACGGGTTTCTTAGGCGATTTCCTATCATTCGCACGGATACTCGCCCTTGGACTAGCTACCGCCGGTATAGCATTAACGGTGAATGTACTGGCATACTTGGTCGCTGATGCCTCAATGGATATTACGATGACGTCTGTAATCGTAGGATTGGGAGGTTTACTGCTTCTTCGCTGGTTGATGGTGAAGGATAAGAAGATGCTCGGAGGAGGAGCGGCACTGGTGGTGATTGGAGGTTTAGGATTTATCGATCCCATGTATCCCTTCTTTATCTTGTCCCTGGTAGTGCTGGTAGGCGGACACATAGTTAACGCCTCACTGCAGGCACTGGGCTCCTTCGTCCATTCTCTTAGATTACAGTACGTCGAATTCTTCGGATACTTCTACGAGGGGGGAGGTAAGGAGTTCGAACCGTTCAAACCTGAACGGCAGTACACTTTACTGGAGGAGGGTAGAAAATGAAAAAACGAGGCCTTCTTTTGGCATTCATTTTGATCTTCATCGTCTCGGCCTCACTTCCGTCTGCTGTTGCACAGAACGATACCGAACTCATGATAGTAGTCGACGGAGATTCGGTGGAAGAAAGGTACAGGATATATACTGTAGATGATGACCCTATCGAAGTAGAATTGGGTATCAACGTAACATCCGAAGATATACCTGAAGGAAACTTCAACGTTACATGGGACTTTGGAGATGAAGATACACAAGAACTTGACAACCTAACTATTCAAGAGGTGCTGGATGAAAATATAACGCATGAATACGGTATAGGAGAATACAACATCACCCTTATCCTGGAATCGGTGGAAGACGAGAATTTTACTTACACACGAAGCATAGAGTTGATCGTCGAGCTGGACGAGCGAGGTACCTACCTCACCGCGATAGGCGCCGGCTTGGCGGTCGGTATAGCCGGGATGGGGGCAGGCATCGGTGTCGGTATAACCGGTGCGGCGGGGGCAGGTACCGTTGCCGAGAGCCCAGATAAATTCGGTAAATGCTTGGTGTTCCAGGCACTTCCTCAAACCCAGGCGATATACGGTTTACTGATAGCTGTTTTACTGCTACTCTTCACTGGAGTGCTCGGTGGCGGAGCTTACGTTCCCCTACCCATCGGTATAATTTCGTTGGGTGTTGGTTTGGCGGTGGGGATCGCCGGCCTATCCGCTATCGGGCAGGGTATAGCTGCCTCCGGTAGTGTAGCCGCTTATTCAGAGAAGGAAGAATTGTTCGGTAAAGGTATGGTATTCTCAGTACTACCGGAAACACAGGCGATATACGGTTTATTGATAGCAATATTGCTTATGGTGTTCACCGGCCTCCTCGGAGGAGATATACATGCTTTTATGTTAGGGGACTACGGTTTAGGCCTCGGCATGGTAGGTATGGGAGCAGGCATCGCAGTGGGGGTTGCAGGTTTATCCGGGATCGGGCAGGGAGTGGCCGCAGGAAGCGGTATCGCAAGTGTTGCTGAAAAAGAGGATTTATTCGGTAAGGGCATGGTATTCTCCGTACTTCCGGAGACCCAGGCGATATACGGTTTACTTATAGCGATCTTACTGATGGTGTTCTCAGGCCTTCTAGCCGGAAACCCGGCATCTATGATGGCTGGAGACTCCGGTTACGCCCTGGGATTGATCGCCATAGGTGCGGGGCTGGCAGTTGGTATAGCCGGCCTATCCGGTATCGGCCAGGGCATCGCCGCGGCCAGCGGTATAGGCTGTGTGGCCGAAGATGAAGAGATGTTCGGTAAAGGCATGGTGTTCTCCGTACTTCCGGAGACCCAGGCGATATATGGCTTATTGATAGCTATCTTATTGATGATATTCAGCGGTTTGTTAGCGGGTGATGGGGAACCACTACACATAGGCCTAGGTCTGGTAGGTGTGGGAGCAGGGTTATCCGTGGGGATAGCCGGCCTATCCGGTATCGGCCAGGGTATCGCCGCAGCCAGCGGTATAGCCACCGTTACCGACGACGAAAAGATGTTCGGAAAGAGCATGGTGTTCTCCGTACTCCCGGAAACCCAAGCGATATACGGTTTACTTATAGCGATCCTTTTGATGGTTTTCTCAGGCCTGTTGACAGGAGATTATCCTACTGCGTTGTTGGGTGATCAAGGTCACGGTTTGGGAATGATAGCTATAGGTGCTGGTTTGGCTGTAGGTATCGCCGGGATTTCAGGTGTAGGGCAGGGTATCACTTCCGGTGCATCTATACCTGCGGTGGCTAAGAGAAACGACGTCTTCGGCAAAGGGATGATATTCAGTGTGATGTCTGAAACCTTCGCTATATTCGGATTACTGATAGCTATCTTACTGTTAATTTTCACAGGCATGTTGGGCAACCCGACTCCCATCGAATCCTCTTTGGGATTGATCGGTGTGGGAGCAGGTTTAGCTGTGGGAATAGCCGGTATGGGTGCCGGCATAGGGGTGGGTATAGTAGGAGCGGCAGGCGCAGGTATAGTGGCCGAGGATCCGGACAAATTCGGCAAATCATTGGTGTTCCAGGCACTACCTCAAACCCAGGCAATTTACGGTCTCTTAATCGCCATATTGTTGATGATATTCAGTGGTTTATTAGGCGAAGGTAAAACTTTACACATCGGACTTGGTTTAGTAGGAATAGCTACTGGTTTGGCGGTGGGCATCGCCGGTCTATCGAGCATAGGGCAGGGTATAGCCGCTGCGAGCGGCGTGACAACGGTAGCAGAAGACGAAGGTATGTTCGGTAAAAGCATGGTGTTCTCCGTACTACCGGAGACCCAGGCGATATATGGCTTACTGATAGCTATACTTCTTATGGTATTCAGTGGGCTGCTTACTGGAGATTTTCCCGACGCATTTTTGGGAGAGAAAGGTGTTGGGCTAGGATTGATCGCAATTGGTGCGGGTTTAGCGGTGGGTATCGCTGGGATATCAGGCTTTGGTCAAGGAATTACATCAGGGGCATCTATACCTGCCGTAGCCAAGCGTAGCGACGTATTCGGCAAGGGCATGATATTCAGCGTGATGTCCGAGACCTTCGCAATATTCGGTCTTCTCGTGGCTATCTTGCTTATGATATTCACTGGTATGCTTGGAGAACCCATACCCATAGAACCCTCCCTAGGACTTGTTGGAATAGGAGCTGGTTTAGCGGTGGGCATTGCAGGTATGGGCGCAGGTATGGGTGTAGGTATAGTAGGAGCAGCCGGTTCGGGTTTAATATCCGAGGATCCCGACAAATTCGGGAAGGCATTGGTATTCCAAGCACTGCCTCAAACCCAGGCAATATACGGTCTTCTAATAGCGATATTGCTGCTGATCTTCAGCGGTCTTCTAGGGGGAAATAAAACTCTTGATCTTGGTTTGGGTCTTGTGGGAGTGGGAGCAGGTTTAGCGGTAGGCATCGCTGGTCTATCAAGCATAGGACAGGGGATAGCAGCTGCTAGTGGTGTTACGACTATAGCGGAGGACGAAGGTATGTTCGGTAAAAGCATGGTTTTCTCCGTTCTGCCTGAGACTCAAGCGATATACGGATTACTGATCGCAATCCTGCTGATGGTGTTCAGTGGCATGCTAGCAGGTGATGCCAATATGAGCGGGGGGATGGGTATAGCAGCTGTGGGTGCTGGGCTTGCTATAGGCATCGCAGGCTTATCCGGTATGGGTCAGGGTATCACATCGGGTTCCGCAATCGCCGCTGTAACAAAGCGAGAGGAGGTATTCGGCAAGGGCATGATATTCAGCGTTATGCCGGAAACCTTCGCCATATTCGGCTTACTGATAGCTATATTTATAATAGTGTTCTTTGGGTTTATGTGAGGGCTTAAGATGTCGGTAAATAAATTGGTAAAGCGGATAAGAACGGATGCAAAACGGAAGGCGAAGATCATCGCCAAGAGAGCCCGTGATAAGGCTGAGTCTGAGAAGGAAAAGATAATCTCCGAGAAGAAGAGGAAACTTGACGAGCTCAAAAAAGAGAGCGACAGAGAACTGAGGACGTTGAAGAATCGTATCCACTCTCAAGCTAAACTGGACGCCCGTAAGCGTGAGCTGGAAGTTAGGGAAGAGATGATGGATGAGATATTCCAAGAAGCTTTAGAAAAACTTAGGTTCCTACCGGCGGAAGATTATAAAGTTTACATCCGTAAAGCCATAGGTAAAAGCGTCAAGGTATTGGGAAAGGATATTACGGTATCGTGTAATGAGGAAAATAAAGAATTGGTGAGTGAGATGGCAAAAAAGATCGCTCCTTCGATTAAAGTAAAAGCCGAGCTTAAATCGGTGGAGGGCATCAAAGCACGTTCCGAAAACGGTTCGTCCATAGACCTTACCTTCGAATCCAATCTAGAACGTATGAAGAAAGATATCCGAAGAGAGATATCTGAGTTGATGTTTAAGGAGGAAATCTAGGTGTTAGAAGGGGTTATCGATTCCCTAGGAATTACCAACTTCGTGTTGATCATAGTCGGCCTCTCATTACTTATAGTAGTACTGCTGGTTATGAGTTACTTTAAAGTGTTACTATCGATAGCTAATTTTACTTATCCTAACGCCAAATACCGAGCGATCGGCAACCCGTTTTTAAGTAATAACGTACTCTTGCCTTTGATCGAAGGGAACAATCTTAACGAAGTATATCAGAAACTGGAAAATAGTGGATATAAGATTTCCAAAGAAGCCACTCTAGATCAAAACGAACTGGAAAGTGAACTGGAAAGTGAAACCATGTCCTTCATGAGACGGGCATACAGAAGCTGCCCGCTTTCCGCCAAGGAATTTGCCGGTGCATGGCTACTCCGGTTCGATGCGAGGATGGTAAAGCGTGCGCTAAAGTCCAAATTAGCTGGAGATTCTAGAGAAGATATGAAAGATAAATTGATACCTGTGAGAAGGGTGGATGAGAAGGTAATCGACAGTATGGTAAACGCTCGTGATCTTCAGGAGATAATCGACGTTTTGAAGGAGGCGGGTTTCGAAGAGCCTCTACAGGGTGAATCTCCCGCTGAAGACATGTACTCCCTGGAGGTGTCTTTAGATAAATACGTTTACCGGGGTATTCAAAAATCAGTAAAAAACGTAGAATCCGAAGAACGACCCCCGGTTAAGTACTTCTTCGGCAAGTACGTGGACGTTAAGAACTTGAAGATAGTGATAAGGGGCCTTAGAGAGGGGGTGGATAAGGAGCAGTTAAAGAAAGCTCTCCTTCCATCGGGCAGAGAGTTGGAACGGTGGAAGCTTGAAAGTATGGTTGAATCATCGGGCTTAGAGGAGGCGCTGGTTGAATTGGAAGGTACTTCCTACGCAGAAATCAGACGTGACGCTTCTACCATGGGGCCATTTGAAATAGAAAAATACCTGGATAAAAAAATGATCCAGATGGCCTCGGAGGTCATGAGCCAAAACGTACTTAGCGTAGGTCCACTACTCAGATATTTAGTTGGAAAGGAAGTTGAACTTAGAAATCTTAATATTTTAACTAGGGGTATAAAGGAAGATATACCTAAGGATATATTAATAGAACTGATGATATTGGAGGATACGATATGAAGGTGGTTGCTATTGGCGATGAACACTTCACCGAAGGTTTTTCCCTAGCGGGCGTTACAGAATCCTACGTACATAAGGATGGGCAGAGTACCTTGAAACAACTCAGAAAATTCATGAACTCCGGTAACGTAGCGGTTGTATTAATATCCGAAAAGGTGGCGGAGTCCGTAAGGGCAGAACTGAATAGGATGACTGAAAGTAAAGACCTTTACCCAGTTATAGTCGAGATACCGGACAGGGAAGGTCCAGCCAAGGATAAAGAAGACCCACTCGAAGAAAAAATCAAGCGGGCGGTAGGAATAGATATCTCATTAAAGGAGGACAGTTAATATGGAAGAAGAAGTTGAGAAGCGGATAGAACGCATCTCCGAACCAGACGAAAAACAGGTCGGAAACATAATAAGGATAGCAGGACCCGTAGTGCAGGCTGAAAATCTTAAAGGCGCCGAGATGTACGAGGTGGTGGAAGTAGGAAAAGAGGGTCTGATCGGTGAGATAATCGGTCTGGAGAGGGATGTCGCCACTATCCAGGTTTACGAGGAAACGGGTGGTCTTAAACCAGGTGAACCCGTCAAGCGTACCGGGGAGCCGCTGTCGGCGGAGCTGGGGCCAGGGTTGATGCAGCAGATCTACGACGGTATCCAGCGCCCCCTCGAGGCCATTAAGGCGGAGGCCGGCGACTTCATCCTCAGAGGTATAGACGTATATCCCCTGCCCGAGGAAAAGGAATGGGAGTTCACACCGGAAGTCGAGGTCGGCGACGAGGTCAAGCAGGGGGACATACTTGGTACCGTGCCGGAAACCAAGGTGGTTGAACACAAGGTGATGGTACCCCCGGGGGTGGAAGGAAAAGTTAAAGAGATCGTTGAAAAGGGTAACTATACCATAGTGGAAAGGATCGCGGTGGTGGAGACTGCGGAGGGGGATAAGGAGATAACCATGCGACAGCGGTGGCCAGTGCGTATAAGAAGGCCCATGGAGAAGAAGAAAGCGCCAAGGGAGCTGCTGATCACCGGTCAAAGGATATTGGATACATTTTTCCCGTTGGCAAAGGGCGGAACCGCCGCTATACCAGGTGGGTTCGGGACCGGGAAGTGTGTGACCGGGGACACTCCTGTCCTGCTTGCCAACGGATCAAAAAAACCTATAGAGGAGATATACCGGAAATACAGGGGATGCGGTAAGGTTACCAAGAACGAGCATGAGGAGCTAGTAGAACTGGACTCTCCGATCGATATTCTATCGATGGATGACGGACAGATATTCCGCAAAGAAGCAACTTGTCTTTACAAAGGAAAAACAGATGCAACCGTGATTATACGAACCAAATCCGGCCGTAGGGTAGAGCTAACACCCGTGCATAAACTCTTCATACTGACTCCTGAAATGGAGATAGTGGAGAAGCCTGCTGGTGAGATACGGGAGGAAGATACCCTACTAGCACCGAGAAGATTAGCTCTAGATAATGTAAGGAAAGAGATCCGTGTGGGAGAGTTAGTTCCTGAAAAGAGAGTTTATGGTGATGATTTCAAACATGTGGTCGAAGTGATAAGAAGGCTTGAGAAAGAATTGGGCTGTAGAAAAGCGCTTGCTGAAAGGTTAGGTATAACTGAAGACCTTCTTACGGGATATGCATTGGGAAAGAATAGGCCTAAAGTGAAACTCGCTCACAATATCTTTAAAGAAGCAGGTATCGATCATCAAATAAGGGAAGTAAAATCCGAGAGAAACTCTAAACCGATACGGGTACCTTCGCATATGAACGAAGAACTGGCGGAGTTGTTGGGACTTCTGTTAGGGGATGGTTCATTGAAACCTACATCTGTTCATTTCTACAACAACGATGAAGAACTCATCTCCAGGGTTGAATATTTGACCAATGAGCTTTTCGATGTAGGAACTGAAAGAGAGTATGCCAACACAGTCAATTCGGTGAAGATAAATTCAAAAACTTTGAGAGATTTCCTAGTGTCATTGGGCTTCCCAACCATGGACAAGTCTAAAACATGTAGTGTACCCAAGTTGGTGTTTGAAAGTGAGGACAGCGTTGTAGCAGCGTTCATAAGAGGATACTATCTAGCGGATGGAGGTTTCAATAGATATGAGGCTGAGATCAGTACATCTAGCGAGGAAATGGCGAGCGATTTAACCTACGCTCTCACAAGGATCGGCACCGCACCTAGACTCGGTTCTAGAGATACCTATGCGAATACGAGTTACAGGATAAGGATATCCGGTGAGGAACTTCAAACATTTTACGAAAAAACCGCCGTTGATCATCCTAAGTACAAATGTATTAAAGACTACTTAAATAGAGATATTAAGCATTTCAAAGGAGTTGATTCCGTAAGGATATCACCCTCCTTGGTTATGAAAAAATTTGAAAACAGTGGTTTTACGAGGAAAAAGTTCAAAGAAAACGGTATCAAAATCGCTAATTACACCACACAGAATGAAAGGATGAGCTTACCTACCTTACGAAAATTCTCTAGCATAACCTCGGACGACTATTTGATGAAAATTGCTGAAAATCATTTGGGACATTTTTTACCCGATCCTGTTCAATCTATCGAGGTGAGGGAAGAGCAGAAGACGGTTTATGATTTAACCGTACCCGGAACCCACAATTTCGTGGGAGGTAACGCACCGATGATACTTCACAACACAGTGATTCAACAACAATTGGCCAAGTGGAGCGATGCGGATATAGTGGTTTACGTTGGCTGCGGTGAGAGGGGTAACGAGATGACGGAGGTTCTCACCGATTTCCCTGAGCTGGAGGACCCCAGAACAGGCGAGCCCTTGATGAAACGTACCATACTCATAGCGAACACCAGTAACATGCCGGTGGCGGCCAGAGAAGCTTCGGTTTACTCCGGTATAACGTTAGCGGAGTACTACCGTGATATGGGTTACAACGTTGCCCTGATGGCGGATTCCACTTCACGTTGGGCCGAGGCGTTAAGAGAGATATCCGGCAGGTTGGAAGAGATGCCTGGTGAGGAGGGCTACCCCGCATACCTAGCTTCATCTCTGGCAGCGTTCTACGAGAGAGCCGGTATATGCGACGTTCTCGGAGGTAGGGAAGGCTCCATATCGGTGATAGGTGCTGTCAGCCCTTCCGGTGGAGATTTCTCCGAGCCGGTGACCCAGAACACACTCCGCATAGTACAGGTATTCTGGGCCTTGGACGTCGATCTAAGGAACAAACGCCACTTCCCGGCGGTGAACTGGTTGAAATCATACTCACTTTATCTAGATAGTCTCAAGGAATGGTGGAATCAGGAGGTCAACGAGAGATGGCACACCCTGCGAAGAAACAGCATGCGGCTTCTGGAAAAAGAATCCGAGCTGCAGGAGATAGTTCAGCTAGTTGGGCCGGATGCACTGCCCATGTCAGATCGTTTTGCACTGCATGCCGCCCGTGTGGTACGTGAGGACTTTCTTCAACAGAATGCTTTCCACGATGTTGATACGTTCTGCGAAACCGAGAAACAATTCAGGATGCTGGATATAATGATGGAGTTCCACGATAAAGGTATGGAGGCCGTTGAAAAAGGGGTTCATGCGGACAAGATCAATGCCATAGATTCCGTAGAAGCCCTGAGCAGGATGTCGAACGTGCCTTCGGATAAATGGGAGGATAGGTTCGGAGATATAGAGATGCAGATGAACAAGGAAATCGACGCTCTTATCAAGGAGGCCTGAAGATGGTTGAAGATATTTCAAAGAGAACGGAATACAGGAACGTCATCGAGGTATCGGGACCCCTCATGGTGGTAGAAGATGTCAGCGACGTTGCCTACAACGAGATAGCCGAGATAAAGCTGCCCAGCGGGGAGAAACGCCTGGGCCAGGTGCTGGAGGTGGAAACCGACCGTGCGGTCATACAGGTTTTCGCCGGTACCCGGGGGTTGGATACAAAAGACACCTCGGTGCGATTTACCGGTGAGGTGATGAAGTTCGGAGTTTCCAGGGAACTGCTGGGACGTGTTTTCAACGGGGTCGGCGAACCCATCGACGGTAGTCCGGATATAATCCCCGAGGAAAGGCGGGATATAAACGGAGATCCAATAAACCCGTCGGCAAGGGAGTTTCCCCGGGAATTCATACAGACAGGTGTATCTACCATAGATGCTATGTTCACCCTGGTCAGAGGCCAGAAATTACCCATGTTCAGTGCCAGCGGCCTTCCACACAACAGTGTAGCCGCTCAGATCGCCAGACAGGCCAAGGTACTCGGTGAGGAGGAGGAGTTCGCAGTGGTGTTCTGTGCAATGGGGATCACATCAGAGGAGTCCAACTTCTTTATAAACGACTTCGAGAGGACCGGTGCTTTGGAACGTGCGGTTCTGTTCTTGAATCTGGCAAACGATCCGGCCATCGAAAGGCTGATCATACCTAAGATGGCCCTCACCGCAGCGGAGTACCTCGCCTTCGAAGAGGGCATGCAGGTACTGGTCATACTTACCGATATAACCAACTACTGCGAAGCTCTCCGAGAGATAGCCGCTGCCAGGGAAGAGGTTCCCGGCAGAAGGGGTTATCCCGGATACATGTACACCGACCTAGCAAGCATATACGAGAGAGCAGGAAGGATACGGGGCAGGGACGGTTCCATCACCATGATACCGATCCTGAGCATGCCCGACGACGATATCACCCACCCGATCCCCGACCTGACTGGTTACATCACCGAGGGGCAGATAGTGTTCTCCAGAGAGCTGCACCGTAAGGGAATTCGACCACCAATAACACCCGGAGGCAGCCTATCACGGTTGATGCAGCAGGGTATCGGTGCGGACCGAACAAGGGACGATCACATGGGTGTGAGCAACCAGCTCTATGCGGCATACGCCGAGGGTCTCGAACTCAGGGACCTGGTGGCCGTGGTGGGTGAGGAAGCTCTGAGCGACAGAGATCGTATGTATCTAAAGTTCGCGCAACAGTTCGAAGAGAGGTTCATCGCCCAGGGCGAGGACGAAGATAGGTCCATAGACGAGACGCTCGATCTAGCCTGGGAATTGCTGACGATAATACCCAAGAGGGAATTGAAGCGTATAGACGAGGAGTACATAGAGAAGTACTATCCGGAGTGAATGTGATAAGAGAAACACTATCCCCCACCTACACCTTCATCTGTATCCCCGGACCGTGGACGACCCATTTCCCGGCCGACCCATAGACTACAATCAAAAGACCTCAAGTATATACGGAGATGGCGAATATGAAGAATTTGTGGTAAGGATGAGGGACGAAACGCTCATTATTTAGCACAAAAAGGATATAATGTGTACGGTCTCGATATAGCGATGGGTGCTATCGATGTGTGCAAGTTCAAAACCTGAAAAACTTTTAAATATGTATAACAGTGATTACATTGGTGATTCCTTATGATGAATCTCAAACAAGAATTGTCTTATCTAATGTTGGGGCAACAGGGCGGCGAGAACCGGATCAAGATATTGGAACATATAAGGGAAAGATCTTATAATATCAATCAATTATCTAATGAGCTAGGCCTCAATTATCGAACGATAAAACACCACATCGATATACTACTGGAGCATGATCTGATCGTATCCTCCGGCGAAGGATACGGTGAGGTGTATTTTATAAGCCCCAAATTGGAAAAAAACTATGATGTTTTAAAAGAGATAGAACGCAAACTCCATACGGTTTCAAGATCACCGGAATTGTACGAAAAGATAAGAGAACAAACCAGAGATGGATTGATCATCCTGGATGAAGATAAGGATGTGATCTTCCTCAATAAAAGAGCGATGGAGATAACCGGTTACAAAGAAAATGAGATTCTGGGAAAGAACATAACAGAGATGTTGAAATCAGAGATATATAACGACC
The DNA here is from genome assembly GCA_046498385.1 of Thermoplasmata archaeon. Classification (GTDB taxonomy): domain Archaea; phylum Thermoplasmatota; class Thermoplasmata; order Halarchaeoplasmatales; family Halarchaeoplasmataceae; genus Halarchaeoplasma. The sequence goes on from JAWOAU010000041.1 coordinate 23,754, forward strand.
TTGAACAGGCGGTCTTAACGGATGATGAGATCGTTAAAAAGGATATCGATCTAGAAACGAAGAACGGAGATCATAAATCCTTCATAATCTCCATGGACTATTTTCATTTCGATGACGAACATTATAAGGGATTCTCTCTACTCTTAACCGATATCACCATAGAAAGAAAACAGAATGATATATTGGAAGCCCTGATGAAACATTCTGATGTGATGATGGCCTATCTAGATTCAAATTTTTGCCTTCTTTATGTGAATTCTGCCTACGCTGAACAAACCGATCATGACCCAATGGAACTCATAGGAATGAACCACTTCGATATTTTCCCAAACGGTGAAAACAAGAGACTCTTTGAACAGGTGATAAAAGAGAAAAAAAAGAGAACGGTAAAGGACAGAAATTTACTCGTTTCAGAGGATTCTGATCAAAAGGGTTTATACTGGTCTTTGGAGCCGGTCATAGATGGCGAAGGCAATGTCAAAGGGTTGGTACTTTCTTCTTACAAGACAACTTGATAGTTACAGCAGATCTAAAATATTTTCAGTGGATGTTATTATAACTTTATTATCACGGATAAGTTCTAGTGCTATTTCATGTATCGATTCTGAAAAGGCCGCGGTTGAATCTTCTAATAGGATGACACGATAATCTTTTTTTATGGCCCGAAGCACAGAGGCCTCAACGCATTCGTTCGTCAGGACTCCGGCTATCATTAGGGTGTTTATTCCATTTTCCCTGAGCAAGGAGTCTAGCCCTGTCCCCTCGAACATATCCGGATCGTCCTTGGTGATAACGACCTCGTCGTTCATGGGATTGATCTCTTTGAGTATCACACCCTCCGCATCAGGATCTTCAGGATCAGTTTTTGTGTCTCCATCAGAAAAAGAATGAGACCTGATCTTGGTGAATATTATCGGTATCTCAGTTCCTCTTAAGTATTTTAACAGTTTCCGGATGTTTGGGATTATACGGTTTTGTATCCTGTCATAATAGTAGTCGTATCCCTCCCTCACCCCTAACTCTTTTGCATACTTAAGAACACCGTGTCCCTGGGCGGTTATGTTGTACTGCATATCTATGATTATCAATGCTAGTTTACTCTCTGATAGATCTTCTTGGGTCAAGGGCGAAGACAAGTCCTTAAGAGGATTTTCTTTTATCTAGATCACCTGTGGTACCGGTATACCATTCCATGCATATACATTTTTTCATAATGGCATCTTATACTTCCAGTGTTTGAATCTATAACCGAATTGTAAGTGAATTATACTTGAATATCAGCAGATTCATATTCGATTTTGAAATAGACTATTTATATCGATCAGCTATAACCGGATGAGAACCTACACGTGGGTGGAGCTCTTTCTAATAAAGGAAAGGGAGGGTAACTCCACCTATGTGTAAGCATTTTTTTGTTTCAATAGATGTATTCTCACTGTTTAGTAGAAGAAGATATATCTACTTACAAACCAAAATTATTAAGCAGAGTCATCGTATTGACTATGGTGAGAAAATGAATGAGGATGAAGATATGAAGACTATCGAGATAAAAAAGACAACTTACGATAGGATGATTGGTCTAAAAAAAATCGGTGAGTCCTTCGATAAAGTATTGAACAAACTTCTAGATCATTATGATGAGAACATAGAGGAAGAAGTCAATCGAGATTGGGTAAGATAGGTGATCACACCGTTCCATTTGAAACAATCAGATATAAAACATACAAAAAAACATTTGTTAAGCACGATATAATTCTCTTCATGTCTACCGTCGTTCCAAGTGTTACATGCCTGACCATGATGAGATGGTAAAAGGCCCCCATAGCAAAAAATGCGGCAGCCTGATAGAGAATGAACATATCGCTTTTTACCTGCCAAAATTTGCCATAGGGTCTCATGATCTACCTTTAAACCCGGACGGAAATTCAATTGCTGAATTTCTTTGTCTCTACTTTCCTATATTGAGCGCTCCAGTTACTATCAGCACTATGATCGCGATGACCACTGCCCATAGGAGTCCAAATATCAACCAGCCAACTATAAATGCTACTACAGATAGCAGCGATATTCTTCCCTAGTCCATAGATATTGCCATTTTTTTCACCTCCCTTTTTAGCGATTAGAAAGGCCCTCCGAGAGTAGGAAGGAATATACCTACCACTAAGGCCACGATCCAGACGACAACTGCCGTTACTATTGCCTTCAGCCAGCCCATCTTGTATAGGCTTGCAAGAGCAAGCGTCCATACGATGCCGGCCAGTAGAGCTGCTATCAACCCGCTGCCCAGAAAAAAGTATACCAAGGCATACACTATCGCACCTGTCAGGGCCGCCATTATCGCCGTTCCTAAGCCTTCCTTTTCTCCGAATAGTTTCGTTATCACCCAGATGATTACGGACGATACGGCTAGGGCGATAAGGAAGTAGATGATTGTGGATATCAATGAGTCACTCATTTTTGTTTTCCCCTTTTCATTGTGTAATAGGCTACTGATATCGCCATCGCTATCAGTAACATAAGCGTACCAAGGAAAGGTGTATCTTCTGTATCCTCGGCTGACATTTTTATCGTCTGTGTACTGAATTCCTCCACTTGGAAGACATACACGCCTCCTCCACCTACACTGGCGTTCGATTCATCCATACCGTCGTAGTTCACAGCATCGCTCGTCTCTATATTTAGATCTCCTTCTGAATCAGCTAGATGTTCATCTGCGAAAGCCTTGTTTATCAGGATGGTAACATGATTGGTGCTATTGGAATCTGTAGCTTCTATCGTAAGAGTCTCATCTTCAAAGCTAACTGTGATTGCATCAATCCCTGCGGGATCTCCTGCATTTATAACCAATGCGGCCCAAGGCTGATAACCTTCAACCCATAAGAAGGTGGCTGCTCCATTTGACGCTGCATTCTCCGCTCTGCTCTCATATGCCTCACCACCATCTACTGGAGGATCAAAAGGAGGATCAAGAGTCTCCAGGCCCGTGTCAAAGCTCCATACATGATCAGATCCCATCGGATTACCGGCAAGGTCCTTCACACCGTTTCCCCCACCTTTGACGGTGACGGTATAGATAGTGTCGGGATCCAGATCGTTCTGTGGTTTAAAAACCGCTGTAACTCCCGAATATGTAACCGTACCTGAAACCTCTGCGGTGCCTTGTTTCAAGATGAATGTGTTTGAACTGATTGTATTGGGGTCCATTTCCTCACTGAATGTTGCGGTTATCGCAATGTTGATCGCTACACCAGTTGCCGAATCAGATGGCACGGTAGAACTCACTGTGGGTGGAACTGTATCTGTATCAGTAGGAGCGGTTATAGCATTAGCATCTAACGTAACTGCAGTTTGTGACAGGGCTCTACCTACAAGGCTTGCACCGGTGTTAAAAGCGATCTGTGATTGGCATAATATATTACCCTTCATCTCTGCTGTTGTACCAATTGTGACTTGTCCGGCCACTTGCCAGAATATGTTTGCTGCTTTGGCACCGCCACTTAAGGAGACAATAGCGCCGTCCGCAACCGTTAAATCTTCTGCAATCTGGAAAATCCAAACATCGCTTGAGGTTCCCGATATTGTGACGCCCCCTTCAGATATCAGGACCCCGGTATCCCACTTGTAAAGACCGGGGGTAAGAGTTTCTCCGGTGACATCGCCGGCATACAACTCTGTATAATCGGGGTTTGTACGCCCGGCAGCACCTGTATATGCCGTTTCCATATCGCTTACAGCGGTGGTCATTTTAGATGGTGTCGGAGAAGCATAATCCGAAGCGTAAATTTTTCCCGTGACTACGGATGATGTTGAAAATGTACCCGTTGAATCCATTATTAAATCGAAGCCAGTTATATTTGATGCCGATGCCGAAAATTGTTTTTGTTCCATATTCCGTCTTTTAAATCAGGATTGTGTTC
>JAWOAU010000054.1:0-14723 GCA_046498385.1 Thermoplasmata archaeon
ACGCCGAGGCACTAGATGAATACGGGAATATAGTTGAGAATCAAACATCGTTCTTTGATTGGGAAAATACCACGATTCAAGGCAGGTTTAACGAAGAGACAGTAGGTGTCTATAGAGTGACTGCAACCTACGCCGGGATCACCTCCTCACCGACGAACATAACCGTTGTTCCCGAGGAAGAGGTGTATGCTGTCATCCTTTTACCTTCCGAAGACGTGGATGTTCCAGCAGGAGTCGAGCTCCAGTTCGGTGCGGAGGCGCAGGATCAATACGGTAACATGATCAATGATAATATCACCGAATTTCATTGGCAGGGTGCGGATATCGGTCTGTTCTACCAGGAGATCGCTGGAGTGTATTACGTGAATGCATCATATGAAGGCGTTGTTTCAGACGATGTACCTGTCACCGTTTTACCATCCGATGTTCAAAGGGTTCATATAGACCCGGACACCAACCAGAACGTAACTGCCGGGGAAACTATTCATTTCTCAGCCATTGCCTATGATGAATTTGATAACATGGTATCTGAAGATAATAGTGATTTCACATGGCAGAATGCCGATGAAACCGGAGTTTTTGACATCACAACCGCCGGAGAATATGAGGTAATCGCTACCCACGGTGATGTTACTTCGCCCCCTACAAACGTCACCGTTTTGCCAGCCCATGTTAACAGGATAGAGATAAATCCAGACACCCATCAAACCACTGTCGCAGGGGAGGACTTGTTTTTCACTGCGAAGGCATATGACGAGTACGATAATTTAGCCCCCGTTGACGAGTTTGAGTGGTTAGGAGCCGATGAAAACGGCATATTCAATAGGATTGACGTTGGAGATTACGAAGTGAGCGTTAGATATGGAACCATTGCCTCAAGCATAGTTTCTGTGACAGTCGTGCCTGCTGAAGTATATCTGGTAGTGATCAATCCTGGTAACAAAGAAACCATAATCGCCGGAAATACTGTTAACTTTTCTGCGGCTGCGTATGACGAATTCGATAATCTCATAGAGGATAATAATCAGGAGTTCACGTGGGATAATGCCGATGAAACCGGTATTTTCTACGAGACGAATGCCGGTGAATATGATGTAACCGCCGCTTATGGAGATGTTACTTCAGACCCGACCGTTGTTATAGTTCAACCTGCGGAAGAGGATTACGTCACTATCTCACCCTCTGAAGACCAAAGCATAGAGGCCGGTACTGAACTACAGCTCACGGCTAGGGCATATGACGCATACGACAACTTGCTCGTTGACGATCCAACTTATTTCACCTGGCAAAACACGGATGTCACCGGTCGATTTAGAGAGACTACCGTTGGTGAATACAACGTGTGGGCAAGATATCTTGGGATTTATTCTCCTACTATAACCGTTACAGTCATGCCTTTGGATGTTTATATTGTGGAGATAACCCCGACTACGGATCAAACTATTGTAGCCGGAGACACCGTTGATTTCTCTGCGGCCGCCTACGACGAGTACCATAATCTTATTACCGATGGAAACGAGCATTTCGATTGGGTAAATACTGACAATGACGGTGTATTTGTAGAAACTAACGTTGGAGAATATTATATCACCGCATCCTACGGTGATACTACATCAGAATCAACTAAGGTGACAGTTAGCCCAGGAGCAACTAATTATATAGTAATTCACCCTGAAGCCACCGTAACCGCTACAGCGGGAGAAGATGTAGAATTTTTTGCAGAAGCATATGACCTGTACGATAACTTGGTCATAGATGATGTGGTCGAGTTTACATGGCGTGGTACAAATGATGTTGGTATATTTAACGAAGAAGCCGCCGGTGAATACAGCGTGACGGCTAGCTATATGGGTATAACTTCAGATCCTACTGTGGTGACCCTTGAACCAGCGGAGGCTCACAGAGTGAACATAACACCTTCCGATGATCAAATCGTACACATCGGAGTCGATTTGCAGTTCAACGTAGAGGCGTATGACGCATATGATAACCTGATCACCGATACGGCAACTGACTTTGAATGGGAAAACACGGATACCAACGGTACTTTCAATAAAGGTGAAATAGGTAGCTACCAGATTACCGCCGCTTATGAGAACATAACTTCAGACACGGTTACGGTTACCGTGGGCAGATCATACTTTGAAATTAGAATCATTGGATACGATAGAGAAGTACAAGAAGGCGATAAAGTAGTTATCGAGTATAATGTTAACAATACTGGGGATATGGAAGGCACTAAGAACATAGTACTGTGGGTAAATGGTGAAAAAGTCAAAGTCCAGAGCGAGCTTAAACTTGAGCCAGGTAAGAGCTATACAGGCGAGTTCTCATGGAAAACAGAAGAAGTAGGTGATTTCTTCTTTAAGCTTGACAGTGGTGATACAATTGACACTGGAGAGGTTACTGTCGAAAGTAAACCGCTGATACGCATGCGCCCAATGGTGGGGATAATTGGAGTGATACTCTTCATACTATTGGTATCTATAATTATCTTGCTTGCTAGGAGAAGAGAGGCCGCCGAAACGGTCGAGGACGAATACGTGCATGAACCGGTCGTAGAAGAGGATATTGCTTCAGAGGAAGATCGTAGCTCTAAATTAGCCTCTTATAAGGAGGACCTCAAATTGCTGAACTCTAAAGTAAACGAGAAGATACATGAAGGCAAATAGGCCTTGCCTACAAACCCCTTTTTGTATGTGTTTAGCTAGGTAGTTTTGCTGAGGTTTCTTGGGGGTCTCTTCTTGTAAAATATTGTATTGTTGGGAAGGCAAGAAGGGATTTCAACCGAAACCATTATATATACTTAGTATATACTATATCATATGAAAGAAGTAGAAGTAGAGAAGACAACCGAACTGACGGTGAATGGAATCGTCGGTTTCATCAAAAAGGAAGTGACGCCTTTTGGCAATGGTGCCAAAGTGGACTGCCCCAAGAAATACCTTGGTAAGACTGTTTATCTGGTGATTTGTGAAGAATGACTTGTGAAGAGTGCGAATATTGGGAAAAACGGGCGAAACGAGCCGAAGAAAAGGTAAGTGAACTAGAAGAACAGTTGACCGAACAGAAAGTGATGCTCAACCAGATGTACAAGAAATTGAGGATGTATGAGAATCCCCATACACCCCCTAGCAAGAAAAGATATCCACCCAAAAATGATGAAAGTGAAACTGACAAAGATGAAAACGAAGATGGTGATACAGAGCCAGATCAACCCGAACTAACGACTGATGATAGACCTACAACTAAAAAACCAGGTAGAAAAGAAGGTCATGAGGGCACAACTCGTCCTAAACCAGAATCAGATATAATATTGGACGTTACCGAGTGTGAATGTCCATATTGTTCATCTTCTCTAGATGAACCTGAAAGAATAGAAACAAGAACAATAGAAGACATCTCAGATAAGTGTTCAATAGAAGTTACAGAATTTCGGATCGGCTATTACTCTTGCGATTGCTGTGGAGAAGACGTGATCGCAAATCATCCTGATTGTCCTGATGAAGGACGATTTGGAAATCGTGTATGTGTTCAAACAACTTTACTGAAGTTTGAAGATAGACTACCTCACAGAAAAGTGAAAAATGCGCTCGAAAGAGACTATGGGTTGAAAGTCTCCATCGCGACGGTGTTAGACCTCACTCGAAGAACAGCTGATAAATTGAGGTCTGCATACGAGAAAGTTCTTAAAATGATTCGAGAATCTGATGTTCTTTATGTTGACGAAACCGGAATGAAAGTGGATGGGAAACAGTATTGGGCGTGGGTTTTCAGGAACAAAGATAGCATCCTTATTGTCCTAAGAGATAGTAGAGGAAAGGGGGTACTACAGGAAGTACTTGGTGACCGATTTGATGGGGTGATGGTTTGTGATGGCTGGAGGTCTTATCCAAGCTTCACTTCGAATCTTCAACGATGTTGGTCACATCTCTTAAGAGAGGCAAAAGATCTAGATAGCGTTGAAGGAAAAAATTTGGCTGAGGAATTACAAGAGATGTACAATGAACTTACTGACTTTGTGGATAGAGAACCGCCTCCTCATGAAAGAAAGAAGAAAAAGGAGGAGGCAACAACTGCCATGAATGAAATGATCGAGCAAGAATGGGATAAAGAGGAAACTGCCAAACTAGTAACCAAAATCGAGAGAGGCATGGATCACTGGTTCACGTTTGTCACTGAAGAAAATGTAGAGCCTACCAACAACAAGGCTGAAAGAGCTTTACGGGAACATGTGGTAATACGAAAGATTATCGGGACTCTTCGAAATGAAAAGGGCACCTATATCCACGAAACTGTCATGTCTATGCTAGCTACATGGAAAGAGAGAGATCGAAATCCTTACGACGAGATGATGAAAATCCTACGGAGCTAAACACGTACCATATTTTTATTTATTTTATCAACAATATTCGTCCCAGCTTTTGATCAGCAATCCAGATTCTAATGAAGTCCTATCCAGGGCCTCTACGAACCGTTTCGCCACCTTTAGATTGGTGAATAGGGGAACGTCCATGTCAACTGCCTTCCTTCTTATTAGATAATCGTTATTTAGCTCTTCTCTTTCAGTGTTCTTAGGTATGTTAAGAACCAGGTCTATTTTGCTCCGTGATATATAAGTGAGAACGTTGGGTTCCTTTTTGTCCAGAGGCCAGTGAAGGACTTCGGCTTCGAAGCCGTTTGCCTTCATGAAATCAGCGGTACCCCGGGTGGCGAAGAAGCGGTATCCCATCTTATCTAGTGTTCTAAGGCTGTCCAGGAACTTCGCCTTACTTTCAATGGGTCCCGTAGAGAGGAGAATATTTTTTTCGGGTATCTTGAATCCCACGGAGAGAAGACTCTTCAGAAAAGCTTCGTTGAAATCATCGCCTATGCAGCCGACCTCTCCAGTAGAAACCATCTCAACGCCGAGGACGGGATCAGAGCCCTTGAGCCTGGTAAAGGAGAATTGAGGGGCTTTAACACCTACATAATCCAGGTCTGATGCGGACCGATGGACTTCGGGAACCTTAGCTCCTATGATGATACGGGTGGCTAGGTCTATGAAATTGACCTTGAACACCTTAGACACAAAGGGAAAACTCCTAGAGGTGCGAAGATTGCATTCGATGACTTTTACATCGTTGTCCTTAGCTATGAACTGTATGTTGAAGGGACCGGTGATTTTCAATACCCGGGCGATATCTCTGGTTATTTTCTTGCATCGCCTCATTGTCTCCAGGTAGGTCCTCTGGGGAGGTAGTACGAGTGATGCGTCGCCAGAGTGTACACCGGCATTTTCCACATGCTCCGATATGGCATAGCAGTGCAGTTTACCCTTGTTGGCAACGGCATCCACCTCTATCTCCTTGGCACCAGTTATGAACTTGCTGATGACCACCGGATGCTCCCTACTGACGTCGGATGCCCTTCGGAGATACTCCTCTAACTCCTCCTCGTTCAGGGCTATACTCATTGCCGCTCCGCTGAGCACGTAGCTGGGTCGTATCAACACGGGATAGCCAACATTCCCTGCGAACTTTTTTGCTTCCTCCATACTTGTTAATTCTTTCCATCTAGGTTGATCTATATCCAGTTCATCTAGGAGAGAAGAGAATTTGTGGCGGTTCTCCGCATTGTCGATGTTGACGGGGGAGGTACCCAGTACGTTAGCACCCTGGCGGTGTAAGGGCATAGCTAGATTGTTCGGTATTTGCCCACCCATGGATACTATGATGCCAAGAGGTGACTCCCTTTCGTATATGTCCATGACCCTTTCGAAGCTTAATTCCTCGAAATAGAGCTTGTCGGTAATATCATGGTCTGTGCTCACAGTTTCAGGGTTGCAGTTAATGACTATGCTTTTGTATCCCATCTTTCTTAGACTCATCACCGAGTTAACACAGCACCAATCGAATTCAACTGACGAGCCGATACGGTATGCTCCCCCGCCCAGCACCATCACTTGTTGTTCATCAGTTTCGAAATCGATGTCGTTCTCGCACGCGTTATAAGTTAGATAAAGGTAATTTGTCTCCGCCGGATACTCCGCCGCAAGGGTGTCTATCTGCTTTACATGGGGTACGACACCCAGACTCTTGCGTTTTTTCCTGACCTCCAGGGGTGTGCTTTGGGTAAGCAAACAGATCTGTACATCGGAAAAACCTCTTTGCTTTGCTTCTTTCATAAGCTCTTGGGAAAACTCTGGCAAAAGCAGTTCCTCCATCTTTTTCGCGAGATCGATGATATTTTTCATCTTATGGAGGAACCATCGGTCCACCTTCGTCATTCTGTGTATTTTATCTATGGAATATCCCCTTTTCATAGCTTCGGCCGTGGCGAACATACGTTTATCCGTAGGCTCCGTGAGTTCCCGATCCAAGTCGCCGAATTCAAGATCAGTACATACCAAACCAGGCATCCCGGTATCCAGCATACGTATGGCTTTCTGAAGTGCCTCTTCGTAGCTCCGGCCTATAGCCATTACTTCCCCCACGGACTTCATTTCGGACCCCAGTTCGTAGCTAACATTTTTGAACTTTTGCAGGTCCCACTTGGGATACTTGACCACTACGTAGTCCATCGCTGGTTCGAAGCATGCGGATGTTTCCCTTGTTATTTCATTTTCCAGGTCCATGAGACTGTAACCCAAGGACAGCATAGCTGCAATGGTTGCTAGGGGGTATCCGGTTGCCTTAGAGGCAAGTGCTGAACTTCTGCTTAAACGGGGGTTCACCTCTATTATCCTGTAATCGTCGGACCTTGGGTCGAAGGCAAACTGTATGTTGCATTCGCCAATTATTCCAAGATGGCGTATCACCTTGATTGATAGTGACCTCAATTTAAAATTCTCCGAAGCGTTAAGGGTTTGGACTGGCGCTACGACGATACTCTCACCGGTGTGTATTCCCATGGGGTCTACGTTTTCCATGGAGCAAACAACGATACAGTTATCGTAACGATCCCTGACCACCTCGTACTCCAGTTCTTTCCAACCGCCGAGGTATTCCTCTATGAGTATCTGTTTTGTGTAAGAAAAGGCCTTACTGGCGAGTTCTTCCAGCTCCTGTTTGTTCCGGGCGATTCCCGAGCCCAGTCCGCCAAGTGCGTAGGCGATTCTGCACATAACGGGGTACTCTATTCCTTCCGCAGCTTCTAATGCGCTTTCCACATCAGTAACCGCTTTACTAAAGGGGTACTTGAGGCCTATCTCCTCCAGCTTTCTGGAAAATAGTTCTCGGTCCTCGGAGTTCCTGATGGTTTCCACCGGCGTTCCTAGTACGCTAACTCTATATTTATCCAGTATCCTATCTTCCCAAAGTTCAATGCCCACGTTAAGGGCGGTCTGTCCCCCGAAGCCCAATAGTATACTATCTGGTCTTTCTTTCTCGATTATCTCTTCAACGAACCGACGGTTGATAGGTAAAAAATATACCTTGTCAGCTAGGGATTCCGAGGTCTGCATGGTGGCTATGTTAGGGTTTACCAATACGGTCTCTATACCTTCGCCCTTTAACGCCTTAATGGCCTGGCTGCCGGAGTAATCGAATTCTCCGGCTTGGCCTATTCGGATTGCACCGGAACCTAGAACCAATACCTTTCTTACCTTAACCGGCTTTTGGATCATGGTCCCAACCTCCTGAGAAACATATCAAATATAAATTCCGTATCGTCGGGTCCTGGTGAGGCTTCTGGATGAAATTGGGCTCCGAAGAAGGGTTTGGATATGTGCATCAATCCTTCATTGGTGTTGTCGTTTATGTTGTAGAACCATTCCCTCCAATCCTCGGGCAGGGTTTCTGAATCGACCGCGTACCCGTGGTTTTGGGATGTGATGTAGCACCTCTTAGTACCCACCTCTACGCACGGTTGATTCTGACTTCTGTGTCCGTATTTGAGCTTGTAGGTGTCCGCACCGGCAGCTAAGGCTAGTATCTGGGATCCAAGGCAGATTCCTAGTACCGGGACATCGTTTCTAGACAGTAATTTCCTTACGTTTTTAATGGTTTCTCGACATATCTTCGGGTCGTCGGGCCCGTTGGATATTATAACTCCGTGTGCCTCTTCCCAGCTTAGATCGTGGTCCCAGGGAACCCTTTTTACCGTTATGTTTCGCCGTAGGAAAGCTCGTATTATGTTGTTCTTCACACCGCAGTCCACTAGTACGATCCTTTTGTCACCTTTCTCATAGATCACAGGTTCCTCTGTGCTCACCTCCTCCACAAAATTTTGTTCCTTGATATGGATTCCTCCACAATCATCCACGGATTCACCGGAAATCATGCAACCAGCCATGGTCCCCTTTTCCCTCAGCCTTTTTGTGAGTGCCCTAGTATCCACGCCATAGATGGCTGGTACGTCATGTTCCTTTAACCACTGCTCTAGAGACTTTTTGGCGTTCCAATGTGAATAATCATGGGAAAGGTCCGCTATGATCAAACCCTCCACCTGGATTCTTTCCGATTCGAAATGTTTCAATATACCGTCTTCCCGATCATCACTAGGTACTCCATAATTACCTATTAAGGGATAAGTGAGTACGAGTATCTGCCCTCTATAAGAGGGGTCAGTGAGGGTCTCCGGGTAACCCACCATCCCTGTGTTGAACACTACTTCACCCCGTGCAGTTCTAGGAGAGCCGAAGCATATTCCCTCAAAAGCCGCACTGTCTTCTAGTATCAAACTCCCCGGTACCTTTTCGGTGTTCATAAAAACCACCGATATACGGAGTGTTTTTAAGCTTTTTTATGGGTGTTAACTTTTGCTCATGTGTAGAAACTAGAGAATCACCCAAAAGATTTAAATCATGCACTTACTGGAGGTTTACTATGATTAGATGGATAGGATTTTTTCTGGCAATAACTATCCTTCTGTTAGGTGCCAGAAAGCACCTGAGCCTCGCTATGCTGGCTGGTTCCTTGATACTTGGGGTATTCACGATGAGTATAGGTGCAGTTGGCCGGGAGATATTCAACACCCTTACCTCCCCATCTACTATATTATTGGCATTTGCTCTGACCATGATACCCATAATAGGCGGTGTGCTGAAGGTAAGCGGTCAATTGGAACATCTCGTACAGAATCTTAGGATCGGCAAGAAGGCTTTCTTGGGGTCTACACCAGCTATTTTAGGACTGATGCCGCTCCCCGGAGGCGCTCTTTTATCTTCACCCCTTGTTGAAAGAGCTGGTGAGGGCGTTTCTAAACATTTAAAGGCCGCAATAAATGTGTGGTTCAGACATATTCTTTACTTCGTATATCCTATCTCATATGCACTGATAGTATCTACCGACGTAGCTAATATTCCCATGTACACCGCTGTAATGTATTTACTACCCTTTTTTCTTCTTTCTATAATACTAGGATATTATTTTCTTCTAAGAAAAGTCGAAGGTGAATTGGAGTACAAAGGAGATTTTTCATTGGAAAAGCTTATGGTACCTTTATCCGTACTGATAGCTGCTCCGATCCTGCATTTTATATTGGTTACCTCCTTTGGCCAAGAGTACAATGAAACAGCAACATTCATAGCGATATCCTTCGCCATGGTGGCCTCTATACTGATAATCGATTCTAGAGTGACATATCTCAAGGAATCCGTAAAGCAGATGAAGCCTTGGAATTTTACACTACTCATATTCTCTATTTATATTTTTATAAACATCTTTAAAGCCTCTGGAATAGATGACATGATTTCTAATCTTTCTTTACCAGTACTCGTATTGAGCGTAGGCGGTGGTTTTCTACTTGGTGTAGCTACCGGTAGAATAATTATACCCGCCTCTATACTTTTTCCGGTACTTATGGGTACCGTGGGGACCGAGTCTTTACCACCATATCTTTTCGTTATAACCTATGTTTCAATTTTTATCGGTTATGCGATCACACCGGTTCACCCTTGTATAGCCGTTTCGTTGGAATACTTCGATGCGGATATGAAAGATTATCTGAGAGAACTTATGGGTCCTACACTGATTTCCTTAGGTGTTGCGGTCATGGTTTACCTTGTATTCTTCTGAGAAATCAATCCACTTGTATGTCCTTATTATTTTTGATTGCTTTAATAAGGCTCTTTCCTGCTTGAGTATTTTTTCTTACCTTTATGGTCCCATCTGTTCCAACGGTTGCAGTGGTCAAATACTCCTTGTCCACGTATATGTCAACACTCTCTTTTGACCTCCAGTGACCAATGTAAAGCACGACTTTGTCGGGTTCCTTCGTTGTATTTACTTCTTTCAAATTAGGGTTATGTTTCTGCTCATCTAGAGCTCTAACGTCGATGTGAACACCTAGATCTTCTTCGATACTTCTCACTCTTTCTCCACCACTTCCGATGATCGTAGGTATCTGGTGCTCCGGCATGTAAACTGTAACGCTATCGGATGAATCAACTTCGCATATTACCCTACCGTGCACATATCTGCCTATATCTTCCTCTATGAATCTCGCCGCAAGTTTCCACAAAGGTTCCTGCTCCTTCTTCAGGGTTTCTTCTACCGGCATAACTACCACCTGTTCACCATAGGAATATACTTCATACTCGGTAGTACTTTTCTCGAAGTCCTTAACTTCGATAACGGGCCTAGCTAAATCCTGTTCAGTCATACCAGCTGGTACTTTTACGGTGAATGATATATCGTAAATCTTTACTATCTCGCCGGCCTCTACGAATACGATGGTATCCACCACTTGGGGTACCATACCCAATTCTACTCTGTCTATCAGCCGCTGAAGGGCGTCTATTCCCCTGTTCGCGTGGGTCACTCCTATCATACCTACACCGGCCAGCCTCATGTCTGCAAACACTTTAAAATCCGGTGTCTTTCTAACTTCATCGAACACGGTATAATCCGGCCTTACAAGCAGCAGTACGTCGGCGGTGTTTTCAAATGAACCCTGTAAGTCTGTGTATTGTGTTATTTCCTCCGGCACTTGGAGGTCCCTGGGTTTCTCCATGGTTTTCACAACAAAATCCTTTTCCAGTAAATACTCTGCAACAGATTGGGCTAACGTACTTTTACCGGCCCCTGGCGGTCCGGCAAGCATGACCCCTCGCTTCTTTTCGGTAATCCTCTCTTCGAGTTGTTCCGATAGATGGTATTCGTCTAGGGATATCCTGGCCACCGGGCGGGTTGCGGTTATTTCGAAACCGTCTGAAAAGGGCGGACGTACTATCACAATACGTGTATCTTGAAGCTGCACGACGGTTGCACCGCCTCTGTCCAATTCTATAAAACCGTCTGTCGACCTCCGGGCACGCTCAATTATCTCGTGCCCTAATTTTCTCAATTCTGTTTCCTGTGATTTTTTTTCGTCTATTATCTCAATACTTATATTACCAGGTGTTCCCCTTTTCATCTTTGGTTTAGCGCCTGCTCGAAGGTGAACTGACATAACATCGTTTTCAAAATATTCGTTTATCCACTTTACCTTCGTATCGGGTTCTGGATGTAGGTATTTTACATCTACACCCTTTGCCTTGGCTATCTGTGCCTGTATTGTATCACTGGTAAGCAAAATAGCGTTTTCTTGATATGCCAGATCTCGGATCAGAGAATCTATTTCACCGCCCTCGGCTAACTTTATCTGATCGTATGAAGGTCTTCCTCCAACGAAAGTTAACTTTATCTGATTTTTCTCGTGCATCTCTCTTAGAACGGCCAATTCCTTCAATCCGCTTACTCCTGTCTCCCGTCCCATGTTGGCCTGAGCTTCCAATTCAGCCAATACCGCTTCCGCTATCACTATCTCCGCACACTCTAATTCATCCCTTACTAGACGGGTAATCCGTCCGTCCACTATAACGCTGGTATCCGGAACCACTTTCATGAGCTACGCTTTGATTAGCACATATAAAAGTCTTTTCAAACCCTTTTACTCTACTATCGCTTGGAAATAACCCTTGCTTATTTATCCGAGTCTTCATCCGATCTGCGTAAGAGAACTGAAAGAATAGTAGAAACTTGGGGTTCGTTTTCGTATTCTTTGGAATCATTTTTATTTGGATCTTCCTTTTCCATTACGTAATTGCCGTAGGGTTGTGTTAGAGGCATTTCATTAGCTTTATCTGCCTGTGATTCTTTTTTCCTTAATATAACGATCACCGCAGCAGATACTATCACGATTATGATAATAAGTAGTAATATCAGCCAGCAATAATTTGATAGTGTATCTGCAGTATCTTTCACAACTAAAATTCCACTGTCTGAGAAATTTTTATACGTTCCTGTTACAACCCATCGTCCGGGGGTCTCCGAGGCATATAAACTACCGTCCCATCTACCGCCGGCCTCATCCTCTATTGAAAAATCGGTCTCCTCGGTTACGTTTTTTATCTCATTGTCGTATTGGTCATAGACCATAACGGTGTATTCCTGTACATCACCTGCATCGATAGTAGTTTCAGGGGGATATATTTTGATATACTCTTCCTCCCCGTGTTCAACCGTAACTATAGTCACCTCTGAAGTAACTGTACCGTGGGTTGCACTAACTTCATAAACGCCTACTGTTCGGTGGAGAAAAAGTCCATCCGTATCGACATTTTCCCAGTGGAAATCTGCAGGTGTATTCGTGACTAGATTACCATACTGATCATATGCCTCTGCGAAAAATATCAGGTTCTCTCCAGCAGCTATACTCTGAGGTCCAGAGGGTGATATATTCACCGAATGAACATCGTCAGGTTTTACAAAAAATTGATTTGATTCAGTAATATCTCCAATAATCACGTCAGCAGTGTATTCTCCGGCGATTTCAAGTGAATCCCATGTATATACTGCACTGCCTTCTATGAAGGTTAAATTTACATGAACTGATTTATCATAGATTGTTATATTTAGATAGTATCCCTGTGTTTGGTCATCGTTAATATGTATCTCGATAATGGGTTGATCTCCGGCGGTGATATTATCTACGGACACCTCAAATTGGTCTAAATAGTAAACAACCAAGGTTGCCGTACCCTCAACCGATTCATAAGTACCCGTTATAATCCACTCTCCCTCACACTCGGAGGTATAAATGTTTTTATCCCAGATACCTCCAGCATCTTCTTCAATCGACCAATTTGTTTCATCTGTGACATTTCCGATATAATTCCCGAATTTATCATAGGCTGTAGCGTAGTATTCCTCCGCATCCTCTTTCATAATTCTAGACGTTTCCGGAGATATGTCTATGTAGTCAACGGCATCGGGCGTTACGGTTAACGTTACATTATCTGTGAAATCCAAATATGTACCTGTTACAATCCAATTGCCTGCGACCTCGGATTGATAATTATTATCTGTCCAGTAACCCCCCGATTCCGTCTCTATCTCCCAATAAGTTTCTTCGGTTACATCGTCGATCAGATTATCGTTTTCATCGTATGCAGCAGCGGTGTACGTAATGTTCTCACCTGCTGTCACAACTGCTTCCGATGGTTCAACTAAGATATAATGTGGTTCTCCCGGTTCATCGATTGTAATCGCCTTTGTAATATAATTTAATCGAGGTGTAATTTCGGGGTCTGATGTTTTTAAAACTTGTTTAACCCACAGATAATGGTCCGTTATATTATAATCCGATTCTATTCCCGGCACGGTTCCGTTGTTTACGGCTTGGAGCCAATCCTCCGGTTCGTTTTCATCCGCGGTTAGAGCGGTATATACTAAAATCTCAGTTCCCGACGGTTCGGTACTGTTCCAATGTATCACACTATCCCAGGCGGTACCGTGCAAAGACAGAGGTTTGGATATACGATAGCCTTCCGCCTCTAGTTCCGTGACTCGTGCTTCTATGAGCAGCGCGCCCGCCGTTGGTAGCTCGTATTCGACATCATCCCAATCTGATGCACTGTGCGGATCTCCTAGATTTACATATTGTCCATTTTCAACAAAGGGTGCTAAAACACCAATCGGCCTATAGTCGGCGCCGAAATCATCGAACTGCATTATTATCCAATATTTATCATCTTTGATCTCTAAAGGCTCGTTGAGTTCAAGTTCAACCCATCCAGCACCCTCCGGTTCATATTCTGAAGAGTTAGCAACAAATTCACCTACCGCACCATCTTCTATGGTTCCTATCCATGCTCTAGCCCAGCTACCTGCCTCTTGATTGTCGTAGTATGCAACATCGGTGATATAGTAACCGGCTTTATCTGTCACGTTAAGATGTACCCCTGCGTACCATGTCCTTGGAAAGGTTGACCCAATTCCCTTATCCGCCGTTGGTCTGTCTTTGCCTTCGTAAAGCCAGTGCCATTCACGATCGATATCAATGGCCAAATCGTCATCCACTATTTTAATGGAATCCATGGAATGATTGTAATCCCATTCCTCCTTAAGCTGTGTAGTCCTTGATAGGTCGCCGGTGACAAAAACCAGTACGTCTCCTTCGAGTATCTCACTATCAATATCCAATACCGCTTTGAACTCGTACTTGGTAAGGGGCTCCAGGTCGATTACGGTTTCGTTGAATTCCCCTCCTCCTGTCATTGTATTATTTTCTGTGTTGAACCATGAATCACCTTCCTTTCGGTATCTAAAGGAAACATTTGCGGATTCAAATTCGGGCAAACTTAGATTTCCATGGAATGTGGCTGACGTTGGAGTTACTTCGGCAGCAGGGACTGTGCGAATGAAAGTTTGGAACTCAAATTCCACGAAACCGTGTCCCTCATTCACACCTTCTTCATTATATTGATTATCCCCATTATTATATGAACTCCCTCCTCCGCCAGCTGCTTCGTTATAATT
>JAWOAU010000021.1:0-23172 GCA_046498385.1 Thermoplasmata archaeon
CATCCTCAACGGTACCGCAGAGGGAGATCAGTTTGGCTTCTCGGTTGCCGGTGGCGGTGACTTCTTCGGAGAGGGCGGGCCCGATCTGGTCATAGGCGCCCCGGGTGCCAACAAGGTGTACGTGTACAACGGTTCCGACATGGATTATAACATCACAATATCCGGTGCGGTGGGGGAGGACTTCGGGTGGAGTGTGGCCTTTGCGGGCGATTTCATGGGAGTCGGTAACGATACCATCGCGATCGGAGAACCCGGCTCCGCTAACGGCACGGTGTACCTGTACTATTACGACAACGAGGTGGTCGAATCAGGTGATGAAATAGAAGGAGAATCCTCCGGGGATAGGTTCGGCTACTCCATCAGCGCGGGAGACGTGGATCTAGACGGAAAAACGGATCTGATAGTGGGTGCTCCGTACAACGATGAAGGCGGTGCCGATGCCGGGCGTGTGTACTTCTTTAGGGGCAATGATACCGTACCTGATAACGCCACGAGTGCACCCTACAGGTGGACCGGTCCCGGACCTGGCAATTATACGGGTTGGGCGGTGGCTCACGTTGGTTTCATAGGTGACGTAGATCCCATCGCGGTGGGCAGCCCGGGATGGTACGGCTGGGATGGTAACGTTACAGTGGTCGGGCTGGAGGTCGGGCTGGGAGAGGTGAACGTGACCTTCCGGGTTATAACCCTGGTCGGGGACGCTCTCACTGAATCGAACAATATCACACTGACCATCGATGGTGTTGAGTACTACCTGTGGGACGGTCAAAACGTATCCGGTTACTTTAACAAGAGTCTCTCATACTCGTTCAGCCTCACCAGCGGCGACTCCGGCGGAGCACACAGATGGGCAAGGGCCGGGTCGGGAGAGGACGGTTCCGATCCCTTCGAAGGTGTGCTGGCGTGTGAGCATCACGAAGCCAACATCACGGTTTACTACTACGAGCAGTTCAACAACACCGCAGGTGTGAAGGTGGACGGCGAGTGCTGTGTCTTCCCGCAGAGCCATGCATTGGATTTTGACGGGGAGGATCATCACGTAGAAATAGAGCATTCGGATCCGCTTAACCTGACCGACCTTACGGTCTCTTGCTGGTTCAATAGCACAGCTTCGGGAGGATGGTTCAGAACACTGGTTTCCAAATACGGATTTACCGCAACCACAGAATCCTGGGGGTTGGGATGGACGGACACAAATACACTTGGGTTCTACATCCGTGATTCTGATGCTACTCGAGACACCATTTCATTGAGTGCCGGTCAGGGGTTGGATGGTGATTGGCATCATATAGTGGGCGTAGCAAGCAGTACGGAAGTTAAGCTATGGTTTGATGGTGAATTGGTCGGTACTATTCCCAGGACCGCCGGGGATATACGCAATGAAAGACCGGTTACATTTGGTTATCATCTTAACCAAAATGTTACAACAAATCTGGATGATGTCCGCATATTCAACGGCGCTCTTTCCTCCTCGGATATAGAAGATATCTACAACAACAGATATGTTGCACTGGGCGATGAAGTCGGTTGGTGGCCCATGAACGAAGGCGAAGGAACAACCGTGTATGATCGGAGTGGGAACGATAATCACGGTACGGTTACAAATGCCTCTTGGGGTGGGCTGGGGCAGGATGTATTGTTCGTTCGGTACACCCGGTTCAACAACACCGTTTACTTGGGATTGGGTGCGGGTTTAACATCGGATTACGCCTTCATCTGGTCGGATAACGGTACAAGCGTGACATGGGACGAAACGGTTTACAAGGGCATCAACCAGCGCTGGCATCTCGATACATCTGAAAGTGCGGAAGAGACCGCCAACAACCACGGATATGATTGGAATAAGACGTACATTCATCAGTACAACGTAACATTCAACGCCCGGAACATTTCCGATGGTGAGGAATTATCCGGTGTGGAGGTTAGTTATTACCAGTTCGGGGTACTGGAGACCAACACCACCGGATTCTCGGATTGGGCGGATTGCGGGAGTGGATATGCTTACGATAATCCCCACATCATATCCGCCAATCAGCGCTGGTTCTCCAGAAGTAACAATCTTACAGGTGATATATCGTCGGAGAACATCACCATCTCCCCGGAGTACTACCGGCAGTGGAAGGTGGAGTTCGCAGCGACCACCGAGGGTACCAACAAGATGACTGCAAATAATCATACTCGGGTTACTTACGACTGGTGTGAACTGGAAAATCTCACAGACCCTATCTACGACGCCAACCCCGTAGAAGTGTGGGTCAACCACGACGGTAACTACAACTACACCCATACCTCAAATGCATCTACGGGAACCCACCGTTGGTATTCGTCTCTTGAGATCGATGCAAACTTCCAGGGAACCGTAGAGAATGCCGACCCCATCTCATGCACATACTACGAACAGTGGTATGTGGAGTTCGGGGCGACCACGGCGGGGACGAACGATATGACCGCGGATAATCATACCCGGGTGACCTACGACTGGGGAACCAGTACGGACAACCTCACCGCACCGATATACGATGATAATCCCGTATCGGTGTGGTTGAACGATCAGGGTAACTACAACTACACCCGTACCTCAAATGCATCCACGGGAACCCACCGCTGGTATTCGTCTCTTGAGATCGACACAAGCTTCCTGGGAACCATTGAGAGTGCCGATCCCATCTCATGTACATACTACGAGCAATGGTACGTAGAGTTCGGAGCCACTACAGTGGGTACCAACGCGATGAATGAGAACAATCATACAAGGGTGACCTATTCATGGGGAACCAGTACGGATAACCTCACCGCACCGATCTACGATGGTAATTCAGTTTCAGTGTGGGTCAACGACGGAGGCTTATACAACTATACCCAGACCTCCAATGCCTCCACCTCCGTACACAGATGGTACTCGGACGATACTATCGACGGCAATTTCAGCGGTTCGATCTCCGTAAACGGAACTATCACCTGCACCTACTACGAGCAGTGGTACGTGACCTTCAAGTACAATAATACCTTGGGCTGTGAAGACAGCCCCGATATCACTGTTTGGTACATAAACGCCACCGTACAGAAAATGGATGGAATAGCTAACGAGGCAGGTAATTCATACTGGTGTGATGATAACAGTGAATATAACTACACCAATCCCCATGTTATCACTCCCGATGAAGAGCGGTGGTACTCCGGTAGTGGAAACGTCAGCGGGAGCATAACAAGCAGTGTGACCATATCTCCCGACTACTACAGGCAGTTTTACATCACCGTCCAAACCAGCGGGGGATACCTGAACGAAACATACTATTCCACCCTGTACTGGAACAACCTCTCAGTTCAGGAGGACGGCAGCATATACGATGCATCCTCCGTATCGGCGTGGATGGACTTCGGCAGCGAATTTTACGTGGATACACCAGTGTCCGGCCCCGGTGACAGGAACCTCAGGTTCGTCTGCGACGATCACAACTCAACCGCCAATGAGTCCCGCACCCACACATTCCTCTTCCACGCCGAGTTCGACCACGACGTGAGCATAGATGGGCCGGAAGAGGGTGCCGAATTCGGATATGCGGTATCGGGCACGGCGGACTTCGACAGCACCGGGCACGGCGATATAATCATAGGTGCACCGGGATGGGATGAAGATACCGGCAGAACCTACATGTTCTACACCGAGGGTGATTGGGAGAACGGAAACCAGCTTGATACGGAGGATTCCTATGCATATCATACCGGTGAAAATACAAGTGACCGTTTCGGCCATTCATTGAGCAATCCCGGAGATGTGACTGGCGATGGATTTCATTCGGTACTCATGGGTGCCCCCTATCATGCCGGCAAGGGAAGAACATACCTCTACGAACCCGGGCTGCTGCCCAATGTCACGTTGGAGTTCACTAACCACTATAAAGACGAAACCATCGCCGAGATAACCTTCAACTTAACAAAGGACGCCAAATGGTATGGTATGGAAGTACCCCTAACCGACGATGAGGTCATAGAACTGGAGAGGTACGACCATGTGAACATGACCATCCGGGTGAACGAGGTCCAGGGAAAGGGTGAGATCAAGATATACTACGGTTCTCTGGATTACGATTCTTACTATCAGTTGGGCGGTGAAGAGGACGCACCCATGGCAATGACCCTGGTGGTAAACGCCTACAAAAATGGGGACATCTCCCAGGTGTGGGTAACCGAGTACCAGCAGGGAGAGCAGGCCCTGGTAAAGGCCAACATAACCGCATTGGACGGAAAAGCGGAGAATATTACAGATGCGGAGATATCCCTGGTCACCGCTCAAGGTGAAGTGGCGGTTGATTACATGTCCATGGGTGAACCCGAGGACACGGGTGTCGATTGGAAACTATTCAACGCCACCATCTTGATAGGTGATGACCCGGATGAACCATACTATGTAGCTCCAGGTCTTTACAAGATCATCGTCCGGACAGTTGACAGTCAGGGATTGTATGACGATGTGTACGGCGAAACAAACGACAGGATGCTTTGGATAAGGGTGGTGGACGGCTCATGATGTACATACCTCACTCCAAACGTTTGATGGTCGTATTCACCTTGTTCTTGCTTATAATATCCACCTTCTGGGCAAACCTTTACATATCCATACACTCCAACGTTGGTATGGGTGTGCCCGAGGACGTTTACTCTCTGCAGCTCATGGCTGCGGATTACAACCCTAACGGACGACGTGTACTCCAGAATAGCGGCGGGATGCACAATCTATCCCTCGGCTCATGGGTTGTCGGTACCGATAAAACCTATCCGGCGGCCTTCGCCATAGTGAACCCTTCAAATCGACCGGTCAATATAACCAGTGTCTCTCTGAAGGGCGAACCCGTGGGGATCAAGCTCTACCTTCACAGGAACATGACCCGTCCATCGGATCCCAGTATAGTCAACATAGACACTGTCGAGGAATCTGCCAACACCAGCCTTTTCTATGACGACGAGGCCTTGACACCTACACCCTGGGAGCTGTCCGCGGGGGCGGGCTACGATGACAGTAAACTGGTTTACAGCAACAACAGCCACTCCGCCAATGCCACCAAGGAAAACGAGACTTGGATCTACGACTACACCAACCCCTTGGTGGCCAACGAGGGTGCCAACTTCGTTTGGGTGGAGATAAGCGTGGCACCCACCGTCGAGGTGGAAACCGATATCTACCACGGTCTCCTGGAGATAGAGGTGGAGGCAGAGTTCGAGGACGGCCCGTCGGTAACCTTCATGGGCGCCGGGAGGCATTACGGTGGGCCAACCATACGCATGGACGAGGGGAATACAATCAAGCTCAATGTATCCGATCTGAAACCGGGCACCACCGTGGTCATACCGGATGCCTTCGCCATAGTGAACGCCGGCTCGTCCCTATTGAGAGTTACCAAGATAGATGTCCAGGGCGACGCCGAAGGCTACATGCGGGTATATCTCCACGGTAACCCCTATGCCCACGCGGGAGACTACGGTCTGCCGGTGAACACCGACAGCACCAATATCACCTACTATAATGGTACTTCCTACGACCGATCGGAAGACGGGTGGATAATCGGTCCCGGATTCGGTTACAATAACACTAACCTGCTGTATGGTAACTCAACCCACATGAACACGGCCACCAGGACCGCAGGTCATATCGGTGCAGAGTACAACCTGTGGATGTACGATCAATTGGGAGAGAACGTTGCAGTTCAAGAACAATCCAACTTCGTCTGGGTGGAGATAGCTTACATATTCCCGTCTGAGGATGAGATGGGCGGAGGTGAGCTGAACGTGAGCGCATCTCTGACGTTCCACCTCACCAGCGTATAAAAAGACACACCGGTTCGTTCTCCATCTCATTAAAAACATCCTGAATGGAGTTTGAAGTGTATGTATCCCTATCTACCTCCTTGTTCGATTGTTGGTTGCATAAATAGAAAATGAAGCAAGGCCGGAAAAACTTTGGTCTGGTATATCCCTTACTTCTTAAACACAATATTATAATTTACTTGATCACATCGCAGTGGTGTAATGGGCTATTACCAAGCTCCTCCCAGAAGTTCTTTTAGTTTATTTACACTTTTTTCTATCTCGGATGTTTTAACGCCGATAAGTTCAATATCTATCCCCTTTTCACTCAATTCTTCGATCAGAGCTTCCATGAAAACACCTTTTCCTACCACCTCTTCATTATCCATCGAGGTGGTATCAACTCCACAGCTCGGTGAACGATTTACTCCAATAATTCCCAAGAGCGAAAAACCATTTTTACGATACTCTTCTATCTGAAAAACCACTTGATCTACTAGTGTTTCTATCTTTTTGATCGATGTTTGTTGAGTTAATGCATTTCTGATCCTTGTATTTTCAACTACGACATCCCTTTCCGACCCACGAATATCTCCTCTATCTAACCCTAAACAGAGTAACTCAGGACAGGGCATTTGAAGGATACCGACCTCATACTCAAGCAGTAGATCGACTACTTCTTGGAAGGTGCCTGGAAGATCTGCAGTATTATCTGAAACAGCATTCTGATTCAATATACAGTGGGACACCACTACAATTTCTTTACTTCTATGATCCGTAAACATGATCTCATCCTTCCATTAACTTCATCTTATAAAAAGATTTCATCCCATATTGAGAAATGTTTTGTACATAGGTTCCTAAAACCTCTTCCACAAATGTTATATCTTTCCAGGGTAGGTATGAAGTTCATGCCAGCATTGTACTTAGGTAAAGTTAACTTACACTGGTGCGGCGAGTGCGAACTGCCTCTTGTGGAAAAGGGTGACTGCAACATCTGCGGGACTAAAGGTGAGCCCGTAAAGATAACGCCCCCGGGAGACGTGAGGCCGGCCTTTAAAAAAGATATCGAGCTCATACGGGATACCGTTGACAGACAGTGGGGAGAAGGTTACTCGGAACACGTTATCCCACCGGGAAAGATAGCCGTACTCAACAGCTCGCCGGACATAGACAGGATGGATGAAGTAGTGATCGACGGTAAAGTTATCGGTATCCTCAGGTACTCGGTCGAGAGGAAGCTAGAAAAAAAAGAGCCCTTCGTATTTTTGATACGCCCCTGGGAAGACCTACCGTCCCCGGACAAGGGTTACGTGGTCATGGACAAGGGGGCTGTCAAACCTATACTCAAGGGTGCTAGTGCCCTTGCCCCGGGGATCCTGAAGGGTGACGAAAACATAGTCCCCGGCGACGAGGTGCTTGTGCTTGGACCGGACAAAAACATACTCGGGACAGGCCCTTCTTACAAAGGCGGGAAAGAGCTGGTCAATAACTCCAGTGGGAAGGGTGTGAAGATACGTTGGAAGGTTTCAAAAGGTCCGTTGAAGAAAAAAAAGCAGTTCTGGGACGATGCCGTAAAAGCCAACGAGAACATACTAGAAAAGAGGATAAATGAGGCTAAGGAGTTCATCGTCTCCCAGATTGAGGAACGCCGCCTTCCTTATGCCGTATCCTACAGCGGCGGCAAGGACTCTTTGGCAGTGCTCCACCTCGTCCTGGAGACCGGCCTAAGGCCCGACCTCCTTTTCGTGGATACGGGCATCGAATTACCAGAAACTTTAGAAAACGTTGAAAGAGTTGTGAAAAAGCACGACCTAAACCTGCTGAAAGCGGACTCACTGGACGGCTACTGGAACAACGTGGAGCACTTCGGCCCCTCTGCTAGGGACTACCGCTGGTGCTGCAAGACGTGCAAGCTAGGACCCACCGGACTCCTAATAAAAGAGCACTTTCCCGAAGGTGTACTTTCCTTCATAGGTCAGAGGCGCTACGAGTCCCAGAATCGGATGAAACACGGGGCAACATGGACCAACCCATGGGTACCCGGTCAGGTAGGTGCCTCACCTATACAGGAATGGACCGCACTACACGTGTGGCTTTATCTGTTCATGAAAGACGCGTGCTACAACCCGTGGTACGAAAAAGGCTTCGAACGTATAGGGTGCTGGGTGTGCCCGGCATCAGATATGGCCGAGCTGGAATTGCTGGAAGATGAGCTCGAAGGTTACGAAAGATTCTACAATACTTTGGAACGTTATAGAAAAAGAAAGGGGCTTCCAAAAGAGTGGTCCGAACTGGGTATGTGGAGATGGCTGAAGGTTCCTAAGGAACTCACAGCCGGAACATCGATAGAGGATATTACTGTGTTGAATAGGACGAAAAAAAGCACTCGAAATATTTCGTACTGCAGTGGATGCGGCGTGTGTATAACCTCCTGTCCAGAGGATGCTTTATACTTTGAGGAAGGAGTCAAGATCAAAAAAGAGATCTGTACCGGCTGTGGAAAGTGCCGAGAAAAGTGTCCGGTTCTGGAATATACCCACAGAGCGGTTACGCACTTTTGAATATCTTTAAAATATCCTGGACATCCCGGTCGGTCTTAAAACCGGTGGGGGAAAAATGTGTCCGTGCGGCTCTATACCCCTCACTTTCCAAGGCAGCTATCATCTCTTTTAAAGGGGGCGGAGAGCATTTTAGTACACTTCCCAACACGTTGGTATCGTAAAAGAATGGAGGAAAGGCACTCTCCCCTTTCCATGTCTCCAGAAGATCACCGCTCAGCTTTATCTGTGAAAGCAGTTTTTCATCGAAAAGATCACCTGCCCACAGGGGACCTGTACTATCCCCAGGTGCCCAATGGTGATCCGAGAAATCGTATTTTTCAAGGCACTCCAGCGCCCCGTCGGCATACGAGGCCCCTTCGCTGATCTCCAAGTACGTTCTAAAATGGTGTCCGTCGTAGTACGAGAGCAGGGGTTCTGCGCCCCTGTTGTACTTGGCGGCCTCCTTAACACAGTATCCGATCAATATGCGCAGACCTATCTCGTGCCGGCACCAGTTGTTTTCAGGTACTGCGGAATAACGTCGTATACATTTTTTTTTGTAAGTACCGCAGAGGACCGCGGTATCCGTTGCCGTCACCCCGAGAACACCGCCCCTGGAAACGAACCTTGCAGGGATGGTAAAAAAAGGTACGGGAGTCCCGAAGGGGTCGATATCTATGTAATCGTATTCGTATCTGTGGTCCAGTACGTGACCCTCTATGGAGCCCTGCACCGCTTGCGCTTTAACCCCGGAATGCTCTATGTTGCGCCGTATCAGTTCCACAGCATCCCGGGAAAGGTCCAGCATCGTCACCTCTCGAACATCGGTTTCCTTGGCGATCCTCACGCCGCGAATACCGGTGGCCGACATGCCATCCAAAACTTTTTTTCCGGGACCCCATGCCCGTAAAAACGCTACAGATATATCTCTGTTCAGCTCCATAGCGGGATTGTAAAAAACATCTTTTCCGATGCCCCTGGGGCCCTTCCCGGGGCGGTGAGGGGGAACGATCAGGTCCGTATCTCCTTCCCTGATAGCGGTGTACTTCACGTCTTGATCTCACCTTTTATCAGTTCAACGACTTTGTAGGGAAGCAAGTCCTTATTCACTTCGGTGAGTTCAAGGATCCGTATGTCGTCCCGACGTCTAACGTCCTGGAGCAGGGGGTTTCTGGATTTTTTATGGAAGGTCAATATGACCGGTTTATCCATATTAAGGGCATTTTTCACTGTCTTGTTGAATTTATCGCTTTTAACCATCATCTTGCCGGCTTCGTCGACTAAAACAACGTCCTCCTGTACACAGGCCCGTTCGATGGCCTTCACACCTACCTGTTCTAGAGTGTCCAAGTCAACGTTGTAACCGTTTACTTCAAGGGAAGTATCGATAAACAAATGAGCGAAGACTCCTTTCTCTTTTGTGCTCCAGTCCATGACCTGAAAACCGACCTGTCGGTTATCTTCAAATATGGGATCGGTTAACATACCTCCCACTGAGATACCCTCTTCACCAAGCATATCGATTATACGCTTCAGCGTATCGGTTTTGCCTATTCCGAGGGTGCCGCTTATACCTATCTTTAAACTCCTTGCCATCTTATCTATCTCCTATCAGCGTAATGGATTCTATGTACATAAGGGGATAATCCAGTTCCTCTACGTATCTGAGCCGCCCTTGGACCTCTATGTCTTTGAATTCCACAATGACCCGGGCATCTAACATATCCCCGGATAAAGTGGTGTACTCATGAAATACCGAATCTATATCAAGTAATTTTGGAATTATGTGCACGTCGACACGTTTTACGAAGGCCTGGCTTTCGATTGTCTTTTCAATAGCCCTTTCCAGCACCTCTATGTTATCACTGCTCAGCGGTGCACCGATGAATTGATGAAACAGTGCTCCGAGTTTGATCCCTAGTTCGAAGGCCGCCCGTTCGTTGTCGCTGCAGTGAAAGTAACTGTCCCCTATCTCTTCTGCTTTTTCTTCCATGAGTATCCAACCGGTCCTATTGTGATATATATCCCGCACATTACAAGTGCTGTGAAAAGGAATATAGGGCCCAAAGAATAACTATTTTTCCCCAATATCACCCCGAAAAACGAGAAAAATATCAAAGCCCCTCCGGCTAACACTCCTCCGAAGCCCCAGAGTTTGGGATACTTTATGTTAGAATACAACAGTGCGGAGATCAAAAGTACGATCCCCATCACTAACAGAGCACCTCTGTCAAAAACCGATATCAACAATACTATCGTCAAAGCCAGGATAGGCACCGGGAGTCCGTTGTAGTTTTCTTCGGCACTCTCCTTGTCCGCGAACCTTGACAGGCGTAACACACCGAAGAAGACCAGTACCATGGGTACGGCGGTGGCGGCGGCGTTCAAAGGTGACTCCCAAGCCCTGCCCAAGGCCTCATCGTAATAGACCGTATATACCAACAAGGCCGGGGCGAAACAAAAGGAGATCGCGTCGGCAAAAAGATCCAAGTAAGCACCCATCTTGTGGGAAGTGTCCATGTATCTCGCGATCATACCGTCGAGTCCGTCCATCGCCATGCAAACGATTATCAGAAGTGACGCTTCAAATAATCGGTTATCAACGATGTAGGTGATGGCCAGAAATCCCAGGAGTGCGTTGAAGAGGGTGAATATATCGGCCAAAGTCAGCTTGCTCCATAACTTCAAGACCACTCACCCACGGTTGTTTCTCCGGCCCGGACCACATCTCCTTCCGAAGCGGATATGGACGCCTCTTCAGGTAGCTCTACCCTTACCCGAGATCCAAAGCGTATCATCCCGATACGCTGACCCCTTTCTACCGAATCACCCTCCGAAATATAGGGCACGATCCTCCTGGCAAAGATGCCGGCTATCTGTGTTACCTTTACGGTCCCATCCTCACTCTTCATCAGTATCTCCAGCCGCTCGTTGTTGCTTACATCGTTTTTGTAGGCAGGCCGGTGTTTTCCGGGATAGTGTTTCATGGAAACCACCTCTCCCGATACGGGACTGCGGTTAACGTGTACGTTTGTTACACTCATGAATATATCGAAGGAACTGCCCGTAACTTTAACCACCTTCCCGTCGGCGGGAGATACTATGCCATCCGCCGCGGTCCTTTTTGGATCCCTAAAGAAGATCACCGTAAACAGGGGCAGTGATAAAAAGAGCAGGAAAACAAAATTATCCGTATACGCAAATAGCGGCAGGGATACAAACGACGGTAGTGACACCAGTATCAAAGGTTTCCCTGCACCTTTAGCTATCATGAGAAAAGGGAGAAAGGAAAGGGGTTAAGGACTTTTTGGATGCATCAGCCTACCATATCTATCTCGCCGTCCAAGGTCTCGCCGTAGGAACTTTTGGCGAATTCTTCGGTGTCGGAATGAACGTTGGTTATCACCAACAGTATCTTGATGGTGTTCTTCAACTCTGGTTCCACATTGCATCCCCAAATTATTCGTGCCTCGTTGGATACACGTTCGTTTACCAAGTTTGCCGCTCTTTCGGCCTCGCTGACCGTCATATCGGGTCCGCCTGAAACGCGGATCAAAGCACCTCTTGCTTCGCTGACATCGATATCTCCCAGCAGCGGTGAGCCAAGGGCTTGTGAAACAGCATCTTCCACCCGGGTGTTGGGGTTGTCCGAGTCGCCGATACCGATCATGGCAAGTCCACCTTCGTCCATTATTGTACGGACGTCGTTGTAATCCAGGTTCACCAGCCCGGGCTTTGTGATTATCTCCGTTATGCCCTTTATTGATTCCATGAGTATTTCGTCTGCCACTTTAAAGGCCGAATCCAAAGGCAGGTTGGGAACAAGTTCCAGTAAACGATCGTTGGGTATGATCACCGTAGTATCACAGTGTCGCTCCATCTTCATCAGTCCCCGCTGCGCGTTCTTCATACGTGCTTTTCCCTCGGCCTTGAAAGGCATGGTTACAAACCCCATGGTAAGGGCGCCTTCTTCTTTTGCCATCTGGGAGATAACAGGGGTGGATCCGGTTCCGGTGCCTCCGCCCATACCAGCGGTTAGAAATACGATATCCGCTTTTTCTACGTACTTTTCCAGCTCGTTTTTTGCTTCGAGTGTCGATTCTTCGCCTATCTCGGGCCGGGCGCCTGCACCCAGTCCGCGGGTCTTGTTCTTTCCAAGGAGTACCTTCTTTTGAGCATGGGTCTGCAAAAGATGGTTTGCGTCGGTGTTGCATGCGATCAGTTCCGCACCGGTGATACCTTCCTGTGTCAGACGATCGATAGTGTTGGAACCTCCACCTCCGCAGCCAAATATACGTATCTTTACATCCAGTGTTTCTACCAGCTTACGTAATTCTTCATCCTCCGGCGCAAGATCCTTCTCTTCGATGCGCTCTTTCTTTATGCCGGCTTCTTCTTCCTTTTTTTTCTTCTCCAAAGCTTTGTTAATTATAGATTCCATGGTGAATCCCATCCTTTTATGAAGATGTCATCTAGCTAGAGGTATTTAACAGTTGTCATTTTTCGTCGCGAAAAACAGTATAATACCCCCCTTTGTCCTGCATAAATCACCATATTCTCCAATTCTGTCAGACCATATGGAAAAAAACGTCAGACAAAAATCCACCATCACACTTTTATCGCATCACTTCCTCCGGTTTCACGATGAAAAAAGTAGAGGATATCGATATCCATAAAGACACGCCCCTTTTCCAGTTGATAGAGCAGTACGGTTCCGCAGGTGGATTCACCGCAAAAAAGGTTAGCGCCGCCAGGCATATACTCCAAAAGATGTTCAACAAAAAGAGCATTAACTTTCTGTCTTTCCCTGCCTGTATAATCTCTACGGGCACCCGAGGTGTCATAAGACAGGCGGTCAAAAAAAATCTATTCGACGTTATCATAACCACCTGTGGCACCTTGGACCACGACCTTGCTAGGACGTGGTCCGATTATTACCACGGAAGTTTCGACGCGGACGATTCCGTCCTTTACAAAGAAGGCGTTAACCGCCTGGGGAACATATTCATCCCTAATTCGTCATACGGAGAGGTAATAGAAGCTCACATGCAGCCCATGCTCGAGGAGATAGTTGAAGAAGAGGGACCTAACCTCAGCACAAGGGAGATCATCCGGGCCTTCGGCCAACGGATAGATGATAAGGACTCATTGATTTATTGGGCGGCAAAGAACGATATCCCGGTATTCGTACCCGGTATAACCGACGGGGCCTTCGGTACCCAGCTGTGGATGTACTGGCAGCGTAACAAGACCTTCAATATAGACCTCATGAAGGACCAGCAGGACTTGGCGGATATCGTGTTCCCGGCCGAGAAGAGCGGTGCTCTGATGATCGGCGGGGGCATCTCCAAACACCACACCATATGGTGGAATCAATTCAGAGGAGGTCTGGACAACGCCGTGTATATAACCACCGCCGTAGAGTACGACGGTTCGTTATCCGGTGCCAGGCTCCGGGAGGCCGTATCCTGGGGAAAGATACGGGAAAGTGCCGATAGAGTCACCGTAGAAGGCGACGCTACTGTGCTCCTCCCCTTAGTCTTAGGAGAGTTCCTTTCAGAGTAGGTTCTCGGATATCTCTTCCTCCTTCATCTCCCTTTCACAATATATGCACTTTATGTTAACCGGATCGCTGCTGATCACTTTAAACTCAGGGTCCACTGGCTCGTTTTTGTAGGTTATACAGTTACGGTTTCTGCACCTCAAGATCCCTTTCACCCTGGAAGGTAACTTTACCCGGTGCTTGTCCGCCACATCGAAGTCCCGTATTATATTTATGGTAGTTTCAGGAGCTATTAGGGATATCTTATCCAGCTCCTCACTGCTTATCTCCTTGTTTTCCACCTTGACTATATCTTTTTTACCGGTACTGCTTTCAACGTTCATGGCGATACTTACAACGTCCTTTACGTCTACGTCGGTCAACCCTAGTATCTTGAGTACCTTCAACGATTGACCGCACCTTATGTGGTCGATCACCGTACCGTTTCTTATGGGCGATATCTTTATGGTCTTTTTAGTGTCGTTCATATTTTCACCCCTGTCAACATGGCTAACAGAGCCATCCTTAC
Organism: Thermoplasmata archaeon; assembly: GCA_046498385.1. GTDB lineage: Archaea > Thermoplasmatota > Thermoplasmata > Halarchaeoplasmatales > Halarchaeoplasmataceae > Halarchaeoplasma. Next base: position 14,417 of record JAWOAU010000021.1, read on the forward strand.
CGGTATACCGTTAGCGGCCTGATGGAAGTATTTAGCGTGCACCGTATCGTCCACCTCGGGAGATATCTCGTCCACCCGGGGCAAGGGGTGCATAACGATCATGTCGCCCTTAGCATTTTCAAGAGTTTCCAGGTTGACATTATAGCTGTCCGCTATCTTCATGTACTCTTCTTCATTCGGGAACCTTTCCCTCTGTATCCTAGTAACGTACAGAACATCCAGATCTTCGACCGCCTTGGCTATGTCCTCTTCTTCGTTGTATTCTATACCTCCTTCCGCCAGTCGCCGCAGGATCTCCCTGGGCATCTTCAAAGGCGGCGGTGCTATAAAGGTCATCTCCGTATCGTACAAGGACAGTGCATGTGTCAGGGAATGAACCGTCCGGCCGTATTTGAGATCACCTGCTATGCCGATGCGGTTGCCCGAGATATCTTTCTTTTCTTTACGGATTGTATAAAGGTCCAGCAACGTCTGCGTCGGGTGCTGACCAGCACCGTCTCCCGCGTTCAGGAGGGGTTTGGAAGAGAACTTGGCAGCCAGCCTAGCCGCTCCTTCCTGGGGGTGCCTCAGCACCACTATGTCCGCGTAGCTGGAAGTTACTTTAATGGTATCCGCAAGGGTCTCTCCCTTTTTAGAAGAAGATACGTCGGCACTGGCGAACCCTATTACATTTCCCCCTAAACGTTTCATGGCAGATTCGAAGGACAGCATGGTCCGAGTACTCGGTTCAAAAAAAAGATTGGCCAACAGTTTACCTTTCAGGATATCCGTATTCTTCTTTCCCTGTGCGATAGGTTCCATCAACTCTGCTTTATCAAGCACATATTCAATTTCATCCACAGAGAAGTCTCTGATAGAAACCACGTCATCTTTATGAAATTCTCTTTTCTCATTCATTAAAATAGGTAATTAAACAGGAGGGATAAATGATTTTGGATTGGGCTTTCTAGAGGAATCCCGCTTTTTGGAGGACCATGATGTCTTCGGTACCGAGTTTTTCACCTTTCTTGAACTCCTCATAGAGCTTTTCCGCCTGCTCTTTGGTATCGATCTCATCTTTCCTTTTCTTCGCAACTTTCTTCTTCTTGCGTAGGCCCCACAGTATCTTGTTGTAGTCCTGTATCTCATTAACCGCATTGATATGCTCTTGATGGTATTCGTCGGCGAGGACCTTGGCATCCACGAACTTTTTTTGCGCTTCGTCGGCTTCAGTCCTCACCCGGTCCGCTTCATCAAAGACCGTCAGCATTTCTTCGTGCAGGTCCTGCGCCTTATCGGCCTTCTCTGATACCTTTTTGTGAGCCTCTTCTGCGGTTTTTTCCGCCTCTTCCAGATGCTTCATTAACTCTTGGATTTCCTCGTTCTCTTCCAGTACACGTTTCATGTCCATGACTTCTTCCCGCAGATTGGATATCTTGTCCACGAGTTCTCTTTCTTTGTCAGCGGAGAGTACTTGAGTCTGCTGCTTGAATTCCAGTCTCCGTATGTCCCTTTCAAGGTCCTTTATGGCTGACTCGTTCTTAGGCAGCAGCTCTTCCTTTTTTTTCTGAAGTTTGGACGTTAACTCTTTTACCTCGTCGTTCATCTTATTTCGGATAATCTTTGCTTCTTTTACCTCCTCGTTAAGATCGTTCCGAGTCTCCTTGAGTTCGTTTCCCTTATCGATGAGCTCTCTTACCTTAGCGTTGAGCTCGTCTCGCTTTTGGACCCAAGATTTAGCCTCTTGATTCTTCTGGTCTCTAAGTCGTTTGTATTTTTCTGCTTTGGAATTCGCTCTTTTCCTTTTTTCTTCCAGCTCCTCAAGGAGTTCAGTCATGGTTGAAACACTGTCCAGTAATTCATGTTTTGGGAAATCAGTTTATCCAATATTGATTCCCTTTATAAGTCTTTCGCACCCAAATATTGAAAAATCCAAAACATTACAGCCCAGTACACGAAAAGATAATATAGTACACAAACTTGCTAAGGTTCACTGATATACATGGCATCCGAAGATGAAAGTAAATTGGAAGAGGAATTGACGCTTAAGCTCGATTCCGCCTGGAAAGATTGTGATGAAGACACTACCAAAAAAATAGAACAATTCTCAGAGGAATACAAGGCATACATAACCAAGGCAAAAACAGAGAGATTAGCTATAGATCTCGCTGAAGAGATATTGAAGGAAGCGGGCTTCGAATCCGTCCGTGATATCAAAAGACTAAAAGAAGGAGATAAGATCTATCTCAACAACAGAGGCAAAGCCCTGGCGGCGGCAGTTGTAGGTAAGAACGACTTACAGATGGGTTGTAACCTCCTAGCAAGCCATATTGACTCCCCTAGAATAGACCTGAAGGCCAGGCCGCTCTATGAGGACAACGATACCCTTCTGGCGGTATTCAAGACACACTATTACGGCGGTATCAAAAAGTATCAGTGGGTGAATACACCGTTATCCATCTTCGGCAGGTTTGTGAAGGAAGACGGCACCGTGGTAGACCTACACATAGGCGATGAAGAGGACGACCCGGTGGTAGTGATAAGCGATCTGTTACCTCACCTAGCTAAAAAAGCACAGGGTGATAGAAAGATGAAAGAAGTGATCAAAGGTGAGGAACTGAACATCATCGTAGGCGGCAGACCTATTGAAGACGAATCCGTTGAAAAAAAGTTAAAAATGAACATATTGAAACTGCTGAACGATGAATACGATATCAAAGAAGAAGACTTTATCAGCGCCGAGATCGAGATCGTACCCGCCGGTCCCGCAAGGGACGTAGGGTTGGACAGGAGTATGATAGGAGGATACGGTCATGACGACCGGATCTGTGCATTTACCTCATTGAAAGCATGCATGGACCTATCTGAGACACCTAGGACGACGTCCATAGTAGTCCTGTTCGATAAAGAAGAGATAGGCAGCATGGGCAACACCGGTGCGGGCTCCATGTTCTTGTCGTCTTTTATCTCCGAGCTGCTGAATAAGCGTTACGAGGAGTACAACTACCACGATTTCCAGATAACTTTGAATAACTCCAAAGCTATCTCGGGAGATGTTAGTGCAGCGGTGAACCCTTCTTTTAAAGGTGTACATGAGATCATGAACGCTCCTAAGATGAGCCAAGGCATAGTTGTCACCAAGTTCACTGGTGCAGGGGGCAAATTCAGCGCCAACGATGCCCACGCGGAGTACGTTGCGTTTATCAGGAAGATATTCAACGGCAGCGGTGTGAGCTGGCAGGCCTGCGAGCTGGGAAAAGTGGACGAAGGCGGCGGAGGTACGGTGGCAAAGGACCTATCCCGGTTGAACATAGAGACCATAGACGCCGGACCACCTGTTGTAGGTATGCACTCCCCCTTCGAGATCGTTTCCAAGGTGGACCTGTATCATACCTATTTGGGATACAAGGCTTTCTTGGGAAGCGATTAAACCCCTTTCTTTATTATTTTTACATCTCCGGGAGGAAGGACCTTCTGTATCTCCTCCTGAGGCACTTTGAAATGGTCCGACATCTCCCTGGCAAAGTCACCTACAGGAGTAGTACCCGGGGTAAACGACACCTGCTTTTTTGGAACTCCCTTCACGGCCCACGAAGGTGCGCACATGATTTTTTTCTTGCCCTTGAAATCCACCTCTGTCAGAACCGCTTCCATGGGTATATTCGATACATAGTTTCTTTTACCCCGGATAACAAAGGCACCGGTTGGCAGCGACTCCCCGGCCTCGGGTGTCTTACTCACCTGGGACGGTTCCACCCAATAAGCGGTACCCGAGGCTATACCCCTTTTCCACTCCTTGGAGTGGACCAGGGCGAACTGACAGGCCTCCCCAAGGGTATCTTCCTTTATCTTACCTTCGCCTTTCCTTACCACCACACTGGGTGCCCCGCCGGCTTCGGCATGGGCGTACCGGCCGTTTTTTTCCAGATATTTCTTCACCACCTCTTCGTTACTCTGGGCGTCCTTACCTGCAACCACTAGGTTACCTTGGGAAGAAATAAACCATTTGAACCTGTCGAACCAGAACTGGGGGGTAGATTCTTTTATGGTTTTTTTGTCTTCTTTCAAACCACTCTTGATCTGCTTTTTCGTTTCCTCGATAGCCCTTTTAGCCCCCTCCAATTTTTTACGACATTTTTTACTTTTTTGGTAGTACATCTGAGCATTGGCATTCACATCTTTACGAAAATCAAGACGTACGTCCGACTCATGCTTTTTTCCATCGTATTTCCCCTCAAGCTCCACGACTACGTATTCGTCACTATCGTTGATCTGCTTTATTTTTTCACTGCTGGCCAGGGCTTGAAATACTTCCTCCCGTATCCCCTCCTCTCTGGCCTCCAGTATTGTTTTCAGTAGTTCATCGCACAGGTTGTAGTTTTGATAGATCAACTCAGCTTTTATTCTATTCTCGGTTATACCCGATTCCAGGGAGGGCATGGCTTTTTTTTGCATTTCCAGCCGCCTTTCGATCTTGGACTTTACCTTCCTTTCTTGAGACTCCTCTATTAAGGGCTTGAATACCTCGTCCAGCGCGCCGCTGTAAGTTTCTTTCTTTTTGAGCTCGTATTCGCTGTACATATTCAGAGCAAAGGGTACGGCATCTACTTTTTCATCTCCGTCCAAAACCACACAAGGTTCAAGTTTCCTCTCACTCAACGACCGTTTCAACTGGTCTAAGGCCGTCATTATTTCATCGACAAGGGGTTCCAGCTCCGAGGTATTTTTATCGACCCCCATACGTAAGCAGAGTTCCTCTGCATATTTACCTCCAAGGTTCAGTCCGACCGCCAGCGTGCGTACCAGGTCCGTATTTGAATTCAGTACTTTCTTTTTTATTTCCTCGCTTTCAAGTTCGAAGGGATGTACTCTGGACGGAGGAAATTTGTATACCTCGCCCTTTTTCAAGTCCCGGTGTTTCCAGGACTCCGAACGATACGGAAGTAGTATATCGTCCTCCGTTACAAGGACCAGGTTTCCCTTTCCGAACACTTCGAAGACCATCTGAAAATTTCTTTGGGCCCGGAGCTCCATAACCACCACCCGATCGAACTCGTGCTGCCGGATGTTCTCTATCCTTGCGTTACCCAGATGCTTTCGAAGCAGCATAACATAACCGCCGGGATGCATGGGATTATCTATCTCTCTCTCAGATAGGTAAAGGGCTTTTCCCAACTTAAAAAACAGCATTTTTTTCCCCAGCTCGGGAACGTGGATCCTGAATGAAAGGGTATCTTTTCCCGGCTGGTATACTTTCTGTACATACCCTCCTACCAGTGATTCAAACTCCCTGCAAACGGCGGATATCTCCAGAGATTCCATCTCATCCTTCATACCGCAGGACATCCGCCCTATGCTTTTAAAGGCTTTTTGTTTACGGATTGAGAAAAGGGGACAAGACTAAAATATGTGAGATTAGCTGTTATCAATCGGATATATATGAGAATAAGATGGCACGGACATTCCTGCTTTGAAGTTGAAAATGATCATGTGATAATCACCGACCCTCACGATGGTAAAAGTATAGGTATAAAGACACCCAACGTAGAAGGAGAAATAATCCTGGTAAGCCATGATCACTTCGATCATAATGCTACGAGGATAGTAAAAAAAAGCAATTCGGAAGTCATCAATGAGCCGGGAACATATTCTTTCGGGGGTTTAAAGATCCAAGGGTTAAAAACATTTCATGACGAAAAAGAAGGTGAAAAAAGGGGGGAAAATATAATCTTTAAATTCACTATGGACGGTACGGCATTCTGTCATCTAGGTGACCTTGGTCACCTACCGGCAGAGGAGGTCATAGATCAGATAAAGGGTGTAGATTTTCTTTTCATACCGGTGGGAGGAACCTTTACTATCGGCCCTGAAAAAGCCGCTGAACTGGTCGAGCTAATAAAACCCTCCATAGCGATACCTATGCACTACAAAGTAGGCGGACTCTCACTTAACATAAAGGATGCGGGCCCATTCTTGTTTCATTATCCCGAAGAAAGGATACACAAAGTAGGTGTTGAGCTGGAATTTCTGGACTGCGACATACCGGAAGAGACCGAGATATGGGTATTCTCACTCTAGATATCCCAATCCATCCTCTATACGTCCCATCTCTATAGGTGTGGTCACATCTCCTATCACCGCACCTTTAGTGTTGGCTACCATACACGTGCCGATCCATCCCGAACCATGATTGGCGGTAGTCTTACTGACCGGTACTTTAAAAACATCTTTCATTAACTCGATCTCGTGGTCTTTTATGTGGGGATGGCACAGGACCCCCCTGTTGGTGGCTACCCCCAGTGAACCCACCATCTTCAGACCTGCGATAGTACCTCTTTTAACTTCAACCCCCAGGCCCTGGGCCACAGCCTCTTCACTTTCTTTACTCAGGTTAGGATTTATCAACGCACCATTATCGTTGACCAACATGTTATTTCCCAGGGCGTTGTGCTTCTCCGGTAGAGATGTGACCTCTACGTATTCTAAAATAGGGTCTAACTCTCGTTCATCTATAATATCCGCAACCAGCATTCCCTTTGAATTCAAAACAGATAATGCGCCTATCAAACGTGTACCGCCTATGGTGGTATTGACAATCGATGTTTCCATCGCCTTTGAAAAAGGGGCGCTATCGGTACGGGGTACAACGGTTAGTTCCTCCGAGGTGACGGAAAAGATACCGATGTATGGCTGAGATTCCACCGAGTGCTTTACAAGCATGTAAAACTACTCGCCAGGCATGGATACTTCCACTATACCGTCTTCGAATTTAATTATCCTGACCCGTATCTTCGAAGGGGGTTTGGATATACCTCTCTTCCACACTTCCTCGTTTGTGGTGGAGTCTATCCATACGTCCTCTTCTGGAACTCCCATGTGGTTGGAAACGTGTTTGCGAATCGTTCGCATAGCGATAGACGCTCTCTTACTGACCGGATCCTGCTTCACCCTTCGAAGTGGGATGGTCATTACCCGTTCTTCCGGTTCTGCCATTTGATCACCTGTTGTATGATCTCAACCTCATTCGTCGAGGTTGGATCTCCTCCAATTCCTCCGCTTGGGATGAGTGGTAAACCTTCTGTTGGTACGCTGCATCACCCAAGCTGGAACACGCTTGTTCTGATTGACTTTTCTCAGTAATCTTCGTTTTTTGGGACCGGGTTTGTTTCTTGCCATACTTATCGCCTTCTGATGGTGAAATCCACTTTTTGATTGTCGGTTATTTTTTTGAGTAGCTTTTTGAGCGTGTCGTCATCGATCTTGCCCTTTATCATACCCCTCTGTGCCAGCATCATAATCTGCTGCTCGATACCTTCGGCAACTTCGGGACGGGCGACCCTTACTCTGCCCAATCTTTCCCTGGCTTCAGGGGTAAGCAGTGAGCGCAGGAGGGCTTCTTTTTCCTGTTTATAATCATCTTCGGCATCTTCTTCTGTTTGAGATGCTTCAAGCTGATTCTTTAGCTGCTCAAGTTTTTTGCGTTTGATTATCTCGCTTTCTTCATCCATCTTATCGCACTACCTCTATTAAAGATATTTCGACAATTCAGGATCTTCTTTAGCCATGTCTTTCATGACTTCGTAGGCAGTATTGTCAAGCAACGATCGGCCTTCGGGGGTGACTGCTCTTCCTTTGTTGTCTTCTTTTACTACCAGTCCGGCGTCTTCGAGCTGCTTGAGTGCCGTTCTAACGATGGATCCCGAACCTTTCACCGCATGATATGGTTTGGAGCCATTATCCTGGGCACCACCATATTTGCCCCTGAGTTTTGATATACCTACGGGGCCTTCTAAATATACTGACCTGAACACGGCTGAAACTCGTGTGTACCACCAGTGGGCTTGCAAAGGTGCCTTTTCCTTGTGCATCCCTGTTTTAACAAAGGGTGCCCAATCTGGTTCAACGATCTCGTTCTTTTCTTTTAGCTTGTTGCTTACTTCGTCTATCAGCCTTTCAGGAGGCACGTCGTATACTGTTACCATAATGCACTACGCTCCAGGGTAATCTATAATATCCGGTTATCTGTACGTTATAATTAAAGCTTTCCCCATTCACGACGTATTTTCTGTAGAGAGATATTGCTCTAGAGCTTATACAACGTATAAATGCTTAAACACACCCAAAACTGAAAGGATTTGTAGGTGGGGCCTTGTTGATGCCCCACCTCGTCGTCCGCGGACACACCGATTTATTCCTCGCCAGAGAGTGATGAGGATTCTCCTGCATCATCTTCCCATTTTACGAAGTGGTCTTCCTCGAAGTAATCGAATGCTTCTTCCTCTTCTTCCGGTGGTTCCTCTTCCGGTGACTGTCCTTCTGGCTCCTCTTTACCGCCTCGCCTCATCGCAACGACTATGATGATTATGAGGACTATGATCAGCAGAAGTAGCAGCCACCAGTAATCCTCAAGGAAGCCCGGATCAGAGGGTTCACCTTCGTCATCGTCTTCCTCTTGGAACACGGCGGTTACCGTTTTGTCGCTATTCATAGTAACAGTGGTCTCGGTGTTGGTTCCGGAAGCACCACCGGTCCATTCAACGAATTCCCAACCACTTGCGGGATTCGCTGTGAGTGTTACGGTGGTTCCGTCGTCGTACTCGTTTTCGTTCGGGTCCACATCTACAGAACCGTCTCCATCGGCACGGGGACCTGGTTCAGGAGTTTTAGGGCGTTACACCGGCGTGCGTCTTCGTCCAGCACCAGCCAATCAACGCCAGCCTGTACCAATGTTGGGGCAAAAGCCTCACCGATTCTATCGAGGACGCGTGAAAGGGGCG
>JAWOAU010000049.1:0-17561 GCA_046498385.1 Thermoplasmata archaeon
ATATCCAATATCTCAGATGTTCTTTTTTCCCTCTCAACCTTCGACATCCCGTAGAACTTACCGGCCAGATACAAATTTTCCTCCGCAGTAAGATCAACATATATGTTCCCGAACTCCGGTATGACACCCATGTTCATCTTTGCATGGAGAGGGTCTTTACGCGAATCGATACCCTCTATGATCGCCCTTCCGGAATCTGGTGTTATCAGCCCGGTCAGCATCCTTATCATAGTGGTCTTGCCGGCACCGTTGGGACCCAGAAAACCAAAGAACTCCCCTTTTTTTACTTGAAAGTTCATATCGTCCACCGCGGTGACGTCCCCAAAACTCTTGCAGAGACCGTCTGCTTTTACAGATACGGCCATATCATCGGTCCTCCGGTATCAATTCTATCACTATCTTCTTTTTGGCGAGCTTCCACACCTTCTCAGGAGCACCTCCGCCTTCTTCACGATATTCCGAAACGGTGATTATCCCACCTTTCTTCAACTCCGAAAGGTGGTAATACAGATTGGATGAAGTCAAATCCTCTCCCATTGATTCCAGTTCCTCGCTGATTTCTTTTGTGCTCTTCTCCCCATGGCCGATTATATCTATCATCTTCCACCTGGTGGGGCAGTGCAGTGCCTTGATGTACTTGTTGGGTATCGATCCCTTTCTTTTCGAGCATCCTTCCTTCATATCATCTACCTCTTTGTTTCTCATATAGCTCTTTATAGATCTCGTTCCTTTCCAGCAATTCCTCATGACTGCCGGTATCTATCAATCCTCCTTCTTTCAGCAAGCCGATCCGATCAGCTTTATTTAGAGTAGCAAATCGATGTGCGATCATCAAAACCGTCCGTCCGTCGAACAATTTGTCCATAGCATCTTGTATGAGCACCTCAGTGTATGCATCCACACTGGAAGTCGCTTCATCGAGGAGCAGTATCTTGGGGTCAGCCAGCATGGCTCTGGCGAAGGATACCAGTTGTTTTTGACCTCCGGACAGTTTGATCCCTTCCTCTCCAACCCTGGTTTCATACCCTCGGGGCAGATTCTTGATGAAATCATGGGCATGTACTTCTTTTGCAACATCGACTATCTCTTCGTCCGTGGCATCGGGTCTGCCGAAACGTATGTTTTCTTTTATGGAGGTGTCGAACAGGAATATATTCTGTGGGACGACAGATATGATCTTCCTGAGACCATTCTTTGGATATCTTCTTAGATCCACACCATCTATAGTTATGGCTCCTTTGTCCACATCGTAGAGCCTGGTCAATATGTTGACCATGGTGGTTTTCCCGGCACCCGTTTGTCCCACCAGCGCAAAGATCTCCCCCGAGTAGATGTTTAAATTCAGGCCATCTATGATCATATCATCATCGTAACCAAAAGTGACGTCATCGAATCTGATCTCTCCCAGGATCTTTTCAGGCATATGCGGTTCTTCCGGTTCATGGATGGGACTTTCTACATCCATGTATTCGTATATCCTATCCAAAGAGGCTCCCGCTGATTGGTAGGTGTTGTAAACCTGACTCATATCTGCTAGAGGTCCGAAAAACCGGCGGACATAGTCCATGAATGCGATGAGAACGCCCAGACTCACTACACCCTGAACGACTCCCCATCCCCCGAAACCAAGGACAAGTGCCTCTCCGAACACTTTACTCAACGTCATCACGGGGAACAGGAGCGAGAAATACATAGCGGCCTTAAGATTGGCTTTTAGATTCTTCCAACTCAACTTGCTGAACTTACCTTTGTTTATATTTTCACGGTTCAACGCCTGGACCAATCTAATGCCTGACAAATTCTGCTCTACATCTGCGTTCAACTCGGCCAACCTCTCCCGGACATCCCGATAAGCCAACCGCATCTTTTTGCCCAGGTAATAAACGATAAAGAAGATGAAAGGTATGGTGATGAAGCTCACCAACGCCAGCTGGACGTTCAGATACAGCATGATAACAACTATCCCGATCATGACGAAAAAGTCGCTCAAAAGGTGTACGAAACCAGTGGAAACCAGGTCGGATAGAGCGTTAACGTCGTGTGTGACCCGGGCCATCATATCACCGGTGCTGCGTTCGTTGTAGAACTGTATCGGTAGGCCCTGAAGATGCTCATAAAGATCTTCTCTGATATCGCCGACTATGGTGTGACCTATCCAGTTCGAAAGATATGTCTGGAAGTACGAAAAAAGCCAGTAAGCTCCGTAGGCTCCTACCATCAGGGCGAATATCAGGGTCAGTCCCCCAATATCTCCAGTCATGATGTATTCATCAACTGCTATCTTTATCAAGAACGGCCCTGCCAGACTGGCGAGGGTCATCACGATCATAGACGTTATGGCCAAAGATAGTTTGACTTTATGCCGTTTCAGATATTTGTACACGAATTTAAGTGCCCTTTTATCCATCTGTTTGAGTGAGAAATCTTCCTCTTCACCCGAGGAGATCCTTCTTCCGAATCCCCCTCTCATCCGGATCTACCTCCTTGATCTTTCAATACATGCTGATATATCTTCCTATAGAAACCATCCTCTTTTTGTAAAAGTTCGTGGTGATCTCCACACTCTATTATCTCACCATCCTTAAGCACCAGTATCTTATCTGCATTCTGTACTGTCCACAGTCGATGAGCTATAACGAAGGTGGTCCGATCCTTTATTACATCTTTCATCGCCTCCTGCATCCTGTCTTCAGTTTCGACATCAACACTGGAGGTTGGTTCGTCGAGTATGAGCAGTCCTGGATCGGTCAGTAAGACACGTGCCATGGCGAGCCTTTGTCTCTGCCCTCCAGATATGTCAACACCCCTTTCCCCGATAGGTGTTTCATACCCCAAAGGTAATGACTCGATGAAATCGTGGATCTGTGCGATCTTAGCACATTTGATGATCTCTTCCATAGATGCATCCTCTCTTCCGTAGGAAATGTTCTCTCTGATAGAAGCACCGAATAGGAAAGTATGTTGGAGTACTATGCCTACTTGTTTTCTAAGGCTGTCGATGGTCACGTTTTTTATGTCGTGTTCGTCGATCAGTATAGACCCTTCATCTGGGTCGTAAAATCTAGGTAAAAGATGTAACAGGGTACTTTTTCCAGACCCTGTGGGACCGACTACAGCCACCGTCTCACCGGGCTCAACCTTTATGTCTATATCTTTCAACACCTTTTTACCACCCTTGTATGAAAAACTCACACCCCTGTATTCTACAGACCCCTTCACAGGTGGTAATTCATGAGCGTTTGGAGCGTCCTTCACATCCGGGTTCATGTCCATGACATCGAATATCCTTTCCGAGGCGGCGGCAGATTGACTACTAAGGTTGATCATCATCCCAGTCTGTCTCACGGGACGGGTCAGCATCGCGATATAACTGATAAAGCCCGCCAACATCCCTAAAGATATCGTTCCTTGGATGACCAATCTCCCCCCATACCACACCACCAAAGCGGTGCTCAGACCGATCAAAAAGTGAACGTAGGGCATCCAAAGTGCGGATACTTTGGCGGCTTCTATGTTGATCTCGACGTAATCCCGATTCTGCTTGTTGAACCTTTCCTTCTGCTGTTCTTCCCTTCCGAAGAGCTTGATCACCTCGATACCGACAAAGTTCTCCTGGATCATCTCGGTCAATTTGGCAAATCTCCTCCTCACTTTTCGGAACATGGGTCTGACCCTGGAAGAGTACATAAACATGCCGAATACCATGAGTGGGAGGAGCATGACGTACAATAGTCCCAAACGGTAGTCCCAATACATCATTATAATCAGTATGCCTATTATGGTCAATATGTTCTCGGTCACGAAGGAACTCACCCTCCCGAGAAAATTTCGGAGAGTATCAGTATCCGTTGTTATCCTGGCTATCAGGTCTCCAGTCCTGGCTTCGTCGTAGAAAGAGAACGACAATCTATTCAGATGTTCATACAAATTGACCCTGATATCGTGGATTATGCTCTGAGCTATCAATTCAGATGAATAGCTTTTCACGAAGTCGAAAAACCCTTTCAACAGAGCGGTAGCCACCATGGCAACTGCGATGATCCACAGACTATCGATGTCTCCAGGGATTATCATGTTGTCGATACCATACCTTATCAACCAGGGGGGGATCAGTCCCAACGCCGTAGATATGATCACTGCGATCATCACACCTGCTATCTTCAACCGGTGTTTTTTTGCGTATCTTACCAACCTTAAAAGATTGGGTAGCATAGGCACGTGGGGTGGCTTTCCCATTCCTTTTCCGGGACCTTTTTTCATGGTAAAGACCGTTATATTACAGTATTTTACTAGAAAATTATAGTGTTATTTCAACATTTTGGTCTTTCCTAAAAAAACGGATATGTATGAAACATGGTAGGATCTCCGGATGCGAGCTACGAGGGTGTAGGTAAAAACTCACCCTGAAGAAGTATCCAAGATAGGTATGTTCAGTTGACCATGGAATACTTTTCAAGCAGAGTATTCGAATCAGTGTTACTACTGCACCCGCGATGAAATAGCTAGCTGTTCACAACAGCTCAAAGGGCAAAGAGAAGCCCGACCTATGGAGTATCTCTTGGAATCTATCCCTGTCCAATTCTTCCAAGTACATGTCGTCGATTAGCGACATTTTCCATGAAGATAACTGAGCCGCCCATCTCAGAGTAATCATCCTCATACTTCAACAATTTCAACTGGTCATGTTTCCGTATATTCGAAAGATATATAAAGGAATCAGTTGATTCATCGAAAGATGAGGAAGGCAGTCATGGTTTGCGCGTGGTTGATGGAGCACGAAAAGACCACCCAATCCGAGATATCCGAAGAAATGGATATGTCTTTAAGTACCGTGAACAGGACGGTAAAAAAACTTGAAAAGATGGGTGCGGTCGAGATACACAGCAGGCGTTTAAAAACCCTTGATAAAGAGAAGATACTGATGTACATGTCAAGTATAAGGGATACAGAAAAAGATATCGTATATAGAACGAGGGTTAACGAAAAGGTTCGGGAGATAGAGAGATCCATGCCAGGTGGTGTAGAATTCACCGCATACACGGCTTACAGATTCAGATACGGGGACATACCGGCAGATTATTCCGAGGTATATGTATATGCGGATGAACAAGGCATCGGTGAGATCAAAAAAAGATTTCAAAAAACCAAGGGCCCTCCGAACCTCTTTGTCCTCAAAAATGAGATGAAGGTCAACGACGCACTGATATTCGCAGACCTGTGGAACTTGAGAGAATGGTATGCAAAGGAATTCACGAGGGAGATGTATGACAGAATACTGGAATGAATCATTGACGAAAGCAAGCTGGGAGAGCTTACAGAACTTTTCCAAAAGATACGATTTCATACTGATCGGAGGATGGGCTGTATATCTATGGACGAAGCAGCACAAATCCAAGGACATAGATATCGTCATAGACTTTGAAACCCTCGGTCAACTGAGGAAAGACTTCGATGTGACCAAGAACGATCGTTTGAAAAAATATGAGATCCAAAGAGATAAATTCGATGTGGATATCTATGTTAAATACTATTCGGAACTCGGATTCCCACTGGAGGATATGGAAGTAACGATGATAGAGGGATTCACCGTCCCCGTTTTGGAGGACCTGGTGATATTAAAACAGAATGCAGAGATCGATAGAAGAGATAGTGTGAAAGGTAAAAAGGATGCTATAGATATACTGTCGATGTTGATATATGGCGGATTTGACCATGAAAAATACATCTCAAAATTGCAAATGTACGAACTCGATTTTGAGGATGAATTGGTCAAAGTAGTTGAAGACTTCGACGCCGGGGAATCAAAATACCTGAGGATGGGGTTCAAAGAATTCAAAGATTGGCAGAACGAGTTCCTGGAAGGATTAGGTGTTCGATAAGATATTGAAAGAATTGGCCCGTGTATCTTCAGCTGGTAAATTATCAGCCATCTGAACCGGAAAGTATCTTTCGCTTCATAGACCTTTCAAGAATAGTCTGTACAGTGGAGGTCACCGGGAAGTTCAAAGGGCAAAGAAAAGCCCGACCTATCGAGTATCTCTTGGAATCTATCCCTGTCCAATTCTTCCAAGTACATGTCGTCGATTAGCGACCTGAGAGTTTCCTCGTCCATCTCCCTCATGCGGATGTAGATCAGGTCAAACAATGCTTTTTCCGGGCTCCCCATCATGACACCATCAGCATCTTCAAAACCAAAGAAAAATGATCGTTTTACCTGGTGGTATTCATAGGTGGCTTTATCCCTAACATAGGTATAAGGGAGCTTGGTGGTGATCAAAGTTAGGGTGTACACTCTTTGACTCAGTACCCCATGTCTGCTAAGCGCATATTCCATGGAAAGATACGACGGATATCTTAGAACCATGGCCACCTCTTCCGGGCCCGGCGGATTGAAGGGATTTGCATACCAACCCCTGGCCTCCCGTTGGAGTACGCCTGATTCCACCAGTCTGTTCATCTGTACTTTCAACGAATTTCTCTTTTCGGAGGTTAGCTGAGAAAGGTCCTGAATCGAAAACAATTTTTTATGCATATGCTCTCGGAAGAACTCAAGCCAATCGTTCAATTTGATGTTCGCAACCTCCTTGAAAAAGTATCCAGAAGTTTGCACGATAAGCCAACCACATCGTCGAACCGTTCTCTGTAAGCTCCATAGACGGTCTTGGGCAAGAATCGTTTCATCTCATTATCCAGTATATCGGCTCCCTTGTCTTTACATCTCTTCGATGCTACCTCGGCCTTGATGTCTTCCAGGCCGTAATCTTCAAGCTTCTTAAGGACCAGTTCCCATTCCACAGATACATCTCGTTCTTGGACCAGAAAATGTACGTCCCAAAGATCTCTACCTTTGACATAGTCTCTGCCTAAGAGGGCGACCATCTTATCACACAAAATCTCCTCTTTCGATTCCACTCTCACACTCGGATAAAAGGGTCGGTGATCAAGGATCTTCGGACCGTTGTCATAAGATGGAACGTTAAAGACTTCCATGTGGATACGTAAGTTTTGATCTCGATTATCGGACCCTGTTTTTAAGACGAGTCTCTTCAGCTCATCGTCCTTTTGTACCCTGATATTAACTTCACTCAAGAAAGGATAGCTATCCCACACAAAATCTCGTATATGATCACGATCGTCGATGAGAACATCGGCGTTCTTATTGTCAACGGTGACGAAATCCAGATCTTCCGAAAAACGAGGATTACCGTAAAACAAACGAAGTGCAGTGCCCCCTTGAAATACCAAGGAATTAAAAAGCTCCTTACGACTTAAAGCGGTGAGTACGGTCTTTTGTACCTCTTCCTGAAAGACGAGGGATACATCCATATCGAGACGTTCGGCAGATTTTATGATATATTCCCATTGCATACACTTCACCTAGTTAACAAATTTGTTAATCTGTTAAAGTAATATAAAATTTTCGGCCATGACCTCATCGCTCCTTCCATCTCGTACAACGGTATGAATATCGACAAAATATGTTGTGGAGCAGGTTTATCTACTGTGTTTTGTTATATGCAAATAATAATCTTGATACTTTAGGTTGATTGCACACATCTCTTTTCTCATCGGTTATAAAGCACAGCACCCGAACCCCATGGATGACGGGTTTTTGGTTTGCGGTGCCTCGGAGGGGCCCCCTTCAAATACAGGGGGCAAGGACTAGAAGGCGTATCTGTTAAGGATATATGAACATTTTGATACGATTTGGGAACGGTCTTACAGGTTCCTGGGCAACGAGTGCTTTTATTCAGTTATCGAAGATGATGGATTCGTACTCTTGGGTCAGAGCAGAGGTAAGGCCGGAGAAGAGAATATTGTTGTTATGAAGTGCGACATCACGGGTAACTTGATATGGAAAAGAGAGAAGATATCTGCAAAGAACGTTTTCACAGGTGGGATCACGAAGGTCGATGATGGTTATATCGTCATACTGGGTGGTGATCACGAAGAAGGTCGGGAAAGTAGTTTGATAGTTCTTGATGTAGAATGCATGACGAGATGTAAGAAAAAGATCGGAGCCACGATAATTTATGACATCTGTTCGACTCTGGACAGTCTCTACATGACAGGTTCGGAAGGTGAAGACCTCAAGGTGATATGCTGCAGTAAAGACGGGACGATCCATTGGGAGACAGAATACTCCAAGGGTAACGGTGTCTGCATATCATCCTATGACGGATCCCTATTGGTTGGGGGAGAAATAAAACGAGGCGACTTAACCGTTCCTGTGCTGATCAATCTTGATACCCAGGGTAGGATCAAGTGGGTAAAGAAATACTATTATGACGTTGGATAGAATCCTTTGTTGGTACGGATCATGGCTATCTTCTATTCATTTACCAGGATCTTCCCGGGGAACACACGAGTATATTGAGGGTGGAGAGTAGTGGCTTGCCCATATGTGATCCCGAGTTATAGCTGAGGACATAACGTCTGGTGAAATACTTATGTTCTTGAATAGGGGTTGGGAACCATAACTCCACATGTTTCCATGTTGCGCAACTGCGAAACTATTAAATAATACCACATTATCCCTAGGATGATGCCTGATGAAAAGCTCGCCAGAGCCATAAGGTCCAGGAAGAGAAGGAACATCCTTCAGATGTTGTGTGTGAAAGAGGAGATGTCCGTCCACGAGATAGCCGATAGGTTGGGTACCTCGGAATCTTCCGCTTCCAAACATCTTAAGTTACTTTACGATCTAGGATTGGTGGTCTTCGTGAACAAGCCACCGGAGAAGTACTACTCCCTCAAGATCGACGAGATAAAAGAGATGTTCGAGATATACAACAAAGTTGCCGAAAAGATAGGATAGGTGTAAAACATGAAAGTAGTAATAATAATGGGATCGAAGAGCGATATGGAATGGTCAGAGAAGATAGCGGACACCTTGAAAAGACTGGGTGTGGAAAGCGTGATGAGGATCGCTTCGGCACATAAGGTACCTTTGAAAGCCATGGAGATAATAAAAGAGTACATGGATGAAAAGGTAGTCTACATAACGGTCGCAGGAAGGAGTAACGCGTTGAGTGGTTTCGTGGATGCTCAAACCGAGAAACCGGTCATCGCATCTCCTCCCTACAGCAGTAAGTTCGCCGGTGCGGATATTGTTTCAAGCCTGAGGATGCCTTCCGGAGTGTGTCCCATGGTAGTCATGGGTACCGAGCAGGCGGGTTTGGCCGCCGCCAAGATGCTGGGATTGACCGACCAGAGACTCCAGGAAAAAATCAAAGAATATCAGGAAGAGAACAGAAAGAAGATAGACGAAGACGATAAAGAGGTGAGATAGATGGGAAGTGTCAAAGATTTAGAGATAATAAAGGAGCCGACCAAGGACAGAGAAGGTGTCGGTGTGTTCGAGTTCAGCGATAGGTACAGCGTCTTCGATTACGGCGAGATGCCCGACAAGATAGAAGGCAAAGGAGAAGCCCTTTGTCTTATCGGTGCTTACAACTTCAAGGAACTGGAGAAGAAAGGAATCAAAAGTCACTTCATGGAGCTAGATGCCCGGAACAGGATGAAGGTGAAGGCCGTGAACGTGATCAAGGATGGGGAACCGGAGGAATACAAGAACATGATGGTGCCTCTGGAGATAATCTACAGGAACATACTTGGAGAGGGAAGTTCCGTTTTCAGAAGGCTGAAAAAAGGAGAGATCGAGCCATCGGACCTGGGCTTTGACAGTTACCCAGAAGTGAATAAAGAGCTGGACCCGCCCATAATCGACTTCAGCACCAAATACGAGAAATTCGACCGATACTTCAAGAACCTGGACGAGGTAAAAGTGCATGCCGGTTTCGATGACCAGATGATCGATGTCATCAAAGATCTGGCTCTGAGAGTGAATGGCTTCATCAACGAGAGGGCAAAAGAACTGGGGTGGAAACATCTCGACGGTAAGGTGGAAGCGGCCCTGGATAGTAACGGTGAGCTCATGCTGGCCGACGTGCTGGGTACCCTGGACGAGGACAGGTTCGAATACAAGGGCCTGAAGCTCAGCAAGCAGATGCTGAGGAACTACTATCGAGCTACGGAATGGGAGAAGGAGATGAACAGGGTCAAGGACCAGGACCTTCCCAAAGAGGAATGGCCTGTACCACCCAAGATGCCCGAGAAGCTGATAAAATTTGTCTCGGACATGTACAAGGCAGCCTGCAACGAGTGGACCGGAGAGAAACACTTCGATGTAAAGTCACTGGACGAGTTGATCGAAGAGGATTACCAGGAACTCAGGAAAGAAGGGCTGGCGTAGCTGTGCTTGAAGGATAGAAGGGATTCCTTTCCTGGACACATGTTGATGGTTTACACAAGTTCAGGAGTGTTGGATAGGACCTCATTGGAGGCGGATAATCGTAAATAGGCTGATCGTGATTATATAGCTATCATTCACATACCATTTTCATCGGGATGCATGAACTATTGACATCTCTCTTTTCCCTTGATAAAAAAAAAGAAAAGGTTTTTTTACTTTTCCAGATGCACGTCCATCTGTGGGTAGGGTATGTTCAACCCCGCTCTGTCGTAAGCCTCTTTGAGAGCCTTCTGTAGGTCGAAGAACACGTCCCAATAATCGTCGGTCTTCACCCAGGGGCGAACCACCAAGGTAACCGCGGAGTCGTCCATAGATTTGACCCGGGCCTCTGGTGCGGGTTCGTCCAGAACTTTCGGATGGGACCTCAAAACATCTAGCGATGTTTTTATCGCCAAATCAAGGTCGTCGTCGTATCCAACGCCGGTTTCTATATCCACCCGCCTTATGGGGTTATGGCTGTAGTTGATGATGTTGTTGCCCCATACCTGTTTGTTTGGTATTATGATACGCTTGTTGTCCACGGTATCCAGCTCAGTTATGCTGATGCCCACCGACTTGATGATTCCTTCTTCCCCGTTAACACAAACGTAATGACCGGCTTTGAAGGGATGAGTGATTGCGATCATAACTCCAGCGGCGATGTTGCTCAGTGTGTCGCCAAGGGCAAAGCCAAGTACAAAACCTAACACCACGGATAAACTGAGCATCGCGGTACCCACTGGAATTCCCAATAGAGACAGGGCCGTACCGACTACGAATATGTAAAGCACGATCCTGGAAACCCTGATTACGAAATCCGTTAGGATCTTTCTCATGCCCGCCCTGCGCATGGCTTTTCTTAGCGCAGATAGCACAATCCTTACTGCGATAAAACCTACCACCAGCACGATGGCGAACAATATCATATTCCATATGCTAAATCCAAGATACGGTAGCGGTTCCTCCAAACCGTAACCAGCTATTTCTATCACCATATATAACACGTATTTCGTAGTTAAATAGAGGTATATAAAGGCATGGGCATGACAGCGGGAAACTTTATTAATCAGAAGTCGGAATGTATCCCGTCATGGCCAAGCGCAGAAGGAAAAAAGAAGAGGAAGAAGAGGACATCGATTTTGAGTTCCCGGAGTTCGACAGGGTTGAATATATGAAAAAGGAGATAAACAAAGGTAAGACCATCTTAGTATCCATCGGTCTGGCCCCTGTCTTTTCATTTCTTTCTCTACAGGTCTTCGAACTAACAGGCGAGACAAGCATGGGTTTCATGGTCGGTATATTTGGCATGCTATTAACTTTAAAGGTGTTTGAATTTCTCCCTATCGACCTATCTGGATTCGGTAAGAAGGAATGGGCTATGAACGGGGCTATGTACTTTTTTACATGGTTAGGAATCTGGATACTGCTCATGAACCCACCCTTCGGTGATTTTTCGGACCCGGTCCTAAACAGTTTTGAGATACACGTGGAAACCGACGGCAACTGGACTGCGATCGAAGAGGCAAACCTCACCCACGGAGGGGAATACAATATCAGAGCGGTAGCGAAGGTGACCGATAATGTGGCAGTGGACGAAGAGAATGTTACTATACGTGTGATAGAGCTCAACAAGGAAGAGCAAATGGACACTATAGGAGACCACGAATACGAGGTAGTGTTCAATGAAACCGTAGTGGAGCACCGGCAGTGGGAGATCGTAATGAGCATGAAAGACGTTAACGGTAATACGAACACGGAAACAAAAATCGTTTCCATAAATGTTTAATAAAGAACTGCGATTTCAGGTTCGGCGAATCAGATGTCTGAAAAGGTAACCTTGATTGTAAAAGAAGCTCCCCAGGAGGATGTTGGAAGGAACCGTGCGCGGCTAGGCCCCAGCACGAGGATAAGATTGAGTGTTGAAGTAGGGGATGTCATCAAGATCAAAGGTGAGAGGGAAACCGTTGCGAAGGTTTTCAGATTGTCGTCAGACGATGAGGGAAAAAGTGTCATACGTATCGACGGTCTTGTAAGAAAAAACGCAAAGGTGTCGGTTGGTGACCGGGTTAAGGTTATCAAAACAAAGGTAAAGCCTGCCAAGAAGGTGGTCATCGCACCGGTTATCGAAAAGGGGAACACCCTTAGATTCGGTGAAGAAATAGAATCCTTTGTAAAAAAAAGACTTTCCAACAGACCCATAATGGCCGGAGACGCTATCGTGGTTCCAGGTATATCTATTATGGGGGGAAATGTGCCCTTCCTAGTGATAACCACCAATCCCTTAGAACCGGTGGAAGTTACTGAATCAACCGAAGTTACCGTTAGGGATGATTCGGTTAGTGAGGTGGATATGGTGGGTACAACTACCGTTACCTACGAGGACGTCGGAGGGTTGA
This sequence comes from Thermoplasmata archaeon, assembly GCA_046498385.1. Taxonomy (GTDB): domain Archaea; phylum Thermoplasmatota; class Thermoplasmata; order Halarchaeoplasmatales; family Halarchaeoplasmataceae; genus Halarchaeoplasma. Next base: position 12,691 of record JAWOAU010000049.1, read on the forward strand.
GCGAGCAGCTGCAGAGGGTAAGGGAGATGATAGAACTGCCCCTGAAGCACCCGGACCTTTTCGAACGGCTTGGTATAGAACCACCCAAAGGAGTTCTGCTCCACGGACCGCCGGGGACTGGAAAGACCTGGATCGCCCGGGCCGTAGCCAACGAGTCCGGTGCCAGTTTCTTCTCTGTCCAGGGACCCGAGATAATGTCAAAGTACTACGGTCAGAGCGAAGGTAAGTTGAGAGAAAGGTTCGAGGAGGCTAAGGAACAATCACCGTCGATAATATTCATAGATGAACTTGATTCTATCACTCCGAAAAGAGACGAGGTCAAAGGGGAAGTTGAGCACAGGGTGGTAGCCCAACTGCTCACACTCATGGATGGATTAAGTCAGCGGGGCGAGATAATCGTTATCGCCGCCACCAATCGGTTGAACGCCATCGACCCGGCCCTGAGAAGGCCTGGTAGATTTGACAGGGAGATCGAAATCGGGCTGCCGGATAGAGATGGTAGAAAGGAGGTGCTTCAGATACACACCAGGGGCATGCCTATCTCTGAAAATGTAAGCCTGTATGAATTGGCATACCGGACCCACGGTTTCGCAGGAGCTGACTTGGAGTCCTTGGCAAAGGAGGCGGCAATGCGTGCTTTGAGACGTTATATACCGGAGTTCGACCTTGACGAGCCACTCCCTAGGGAGATACTTGAAAAGATGGAGGTAAGGAAAGACGATTTCATGAACGCCCTTAGAGAGATAGAACCCAGCAGTATGAGGGAGATAATGGTGGAGATACCGGAGGTTTCATGGGAAAAAGTAGGGGGGCTAGAAGATATAAAAGAAAAGCTTATGGACCTGGTACAGAGACCGCTTGATGATCCTGATTCGTTCACAAAGATGGGGATCTCGCCTCCAAGGGGAATACTTCTATACGGTCCGCCGGGAACGGGGAAGACGTTGTTGGGAAAGGCCGTAGCCAACGAGTGTGACGCAAACTTTATCTCAGTCAAGGGCCCAGAGGTATTGTCCAAATGGGTCGGTGAGAGTGAAAAGGCCATACGTGAAATATTTAAAAAGGCCAGGCAGACCGCGCCGTCCATAGTATTTCTAGATGAGATAGATTCTCTGGCACCCGAGAGAGGTATAAGCGAGCAGAACGAAGTCACGAGTAGGGTTGTCAACCAACTGCTGACCAGCCTTGACGGTATTGAAGAAAAACCCGGGATTGTCGTCCTCGGAGCAACAAATCGCCCAGATAGGATAGACTCCGCGCTGCTGAGATCGGGGCGATTCGACAATAAATTGTTTGTGTCCGTACCACACGAAGATTCAAGGGTTGAAATATTTAAAATACACACGGAGAAAATGCCCTTGAGAGCCGACGTTGACCTAAACTGGCTGGCACAGGAAACGGAATCCTTTGTAGGAGCGGATATCGAGGCTGTATGCAGGGAAGCCGGACTGTCGTCCATGAAAAAGAAGTTAGATACGGTGGGTATGGAAGAGTTTCAAGATGCGTTGAAAAATGTTTCGCCGTCCATAGACGAAGAAATTTTGGAGATGTATCAAGAGATGGAATTGGACCTAGAAAAGACCTTTAGAAAGAAGAAAGATTATAATGGAGTTGGGTTATACCGGTAGTAAATCCATCTATTAGATAGGAGGACAACAATATGAAAATGTTCGTAACCGAAATGCGTGGCAAAACGGTAATGACAAACGATGGGCAGATATTAGGCATGATCGATAATTTCGTCGTGGACACCAAATCGGGTGATATGAAACATGTCTTGGTCACCCCCGCCGAAGAAATAGAGCCCAGGCTCTTTGATACGGATGCGGAGGGAAGATTGGTGCTTCCATTCAAAGGCATGAAGGCCGTTCGAGACGTAGTTGTGATGGAAAACATCAGCATAGAGTAAAATAATTCATCCCTGGTGCCGATCAATATGGGCTATCATGACCAATGGAATAAAGGGTAGGTTGAAAGAACTTGGACTGAGGCCGTCGAAAAACCTAGGGCAGCACTTTCTTGTCGACAGCGGCATAGCTTTACGTCAGATAGAAGCCGCAAATATATCATCAAAGGACACGGTACTGGAGATCGGACCGGGTCTTGGAATACTGACTGAAGAGATAGTAAAGAGGGCAAAAAAAACAGTGGTGATCGAAAAGGATGCCGCTTTTAAAGGATACCTGGAAGGTAAGTTTATTGACTTTGATTTGGAAGTTATACACGGTGATGCCTTAGAGGTAGACTTTCCAGAATTCGACAGAATTGTTTCAAATGTTCCCTTCAATATCTCGTCTCCCTTAACATTCAAACTGCTCGAATACGGATTCGACCTGGGGATACTCATGTACCAAAAAGAATTTGCAGACCGAATGGTGGCATCGGTAGGCGAGCCTAACTACTCCCGCCTCTCCGTTATGGTATCTAGCAAAGCCGATGCAAACAAACTCTTCAACGTTCATCGGAACAGATTTTATCCTCCGCCAAGGGTGGATGCTGCGGTCATCGAACTGATACCAAGAAGGCCACCGTATGAAATAAGTCATGAAAATACGTTCCAAGAGGTGGTACGGGAACTCTTTAACTACCGAAGAAAGACCATAAAAAACGCTTTAAAATGCGGATTCGGTATAGACGTTAAGAACATGCCTTTCAAAAAATATCGTGTAGAAAACCTTTCACCAAAAGATATCAATCGATTGGTAAATACCCTGGTTGAAAGAGGAATGCTGGAATGATCACTCAAGTCCTACTCCGCAGTTTGGACAGAATTTTATGTTCTCGTCTACTTCCGTACCGCATTCCGGGCACTCATATACTAGGACGGACAATTCCCCACCGCATTCCGGGCAAAAGTTATAGCTTGATCTGATCTCCGTACCACACTCTGAACAGGTTTTGTTGAATTCTATCTTCGCACCGCATTTATTACAGAACTTGTGATCCTCGCTAACCACCGCACCGCACTCCATGCACTCATAAACTTCCTCCTCCTCGGGTGCGGATATATTTTTTACAACGACATCATCGACCACGCCCTCATCTTTTATCCTATCAACCTTTTGGCCAGACAGCAGTCCCGCACTGTCTTCGTCGACCCATTTTTTGCATTTTACCGCATAGCTGAGAGCCCCGGAATAGTCTTCAGTAGAATACTTCTCTTCCGCGATACCTAACAACCTACGTGCCTCCTTATCACCCTTTTCTTCGACCATGTCCCGGGCAACTTCGATCTGAAATTTAGACTCCATGTAGTTTTCCGGAAGACTTCTGAGCCTCTCCTTACGCTCCTCGAACTCTATAACTTTTTGATCTTCGAGTTCATCAAAAGAAGCTGTATCCGATGTCGCATCGATCGGCTGAATGCCCTTTTTCTTTGCTGATTCTATCCGCTCTTTTGCTTTTTCGGTTAGCTGGAGGGCTTTTGAACTATCGTTAGCCTCTAGTGCCAATTCGGCTCTTTCCAGCAGTACCTCCGCTTGAGACATGTTGTAGCCCTTTTCACCCAGCACCCTGCAGATGCTTTTTGTGCTTACTACTGAATTATAAGCCTTGTCCTCCGTGTCAAGAGAACGATCTGCCCTGGCCTTCTTGATCCGGTCGGGTTTTGATTTTTCAAAGTAATACCATACCGCGATTATTAAACCGATAACTCCTAACAGCAAAATCACCATCCACGCTAAGAATGTAGTCGATTCCATGTATATATTAAATATATGTCTAAAGGGATTTAACATTTTCGGCACAGATCAAACCTGTTTTACGTAACGTACCATTGGATGCTTTCCCTCTCGGACGGTTATGTTGTAGATCTCAGTATTCGGTTTTTCACCGTACATCAAGAGGGAGTTATACAGGGTGAACACTTTGATGTATATGTCTGAAATATATCTAGCATTCTCTATGAAGGAAAAGCCCGGACCTACCATTCCGATAGTTAAACTGCTGTTCTCCCTCATGATCTCTAATATGTCCTTGGCGACCTTCGCCCGATCACCTTCACCACTTCGAGGTCGCTCTACGGAATGCTCTAAACTGACCCAATCACAGACCGTCAATATGGGTTGATTAGTATTAAATTTGAGCTCTTTGAATGTCTCTTTAAGTGCGTGCTTGATGTCTTTTGTCCCAACACCACCCATATCAACTATCTTGAAAAAATTGCCGGTGTTTTCGCCGAATATCTTCCCGTCTCTAGAAAATTTATTTTGGTCTCTGCTAGAGGGCATGAAAAGAACCCCTCTTTCCTGAGCAAGGAAGTTTTCTAATACGGAGCCGATAAGGTTCATTTGACCCGCTAGAGGGACGTCGGGGGCGAATTCCATTATAACTAAACTGTCATGAGGATATCCGCCATCTAATATTTCATCTAGGGCTTTAGTGCCCGTAGAAAATAATCGTTGATTCCAGTGATCCGTATCCTCTCCGTCAAAAATCGGTTCGTGACTCTTCTCGAAAAAGGGTAATTTTGAATTGAAGGGCGGGGCGTATCTGAACTTCCCTCCCTTCAACGTATAAAGATAAACCGGTCGGTCTATGCTAACACCTCTAAGCTTATTCAAATGTATATGACGAATACGCCTACCTTTTACCTCGTCTCTCCTTAAGGTAAGAACACCATCCACCAGGTAATCCCAATCGGTGGATTCTTCCGCTTCGAGAACAAGTATCAATTTGGTACTGCTGTGTTGCATAACTCTCGCCTAAGTGACTCTATTCTCTAGTTTTTTGCTACGCCTCGCCATATTGCTTTATCGTTTTGTACGTCCAAAACTTCATTTTGACTTCTTGCATCATTCCGATTTCGGTTTTTCCATGTAATTGTTCTCCGAACATTCGTTTGATCGCTGAATATATACCTTCTGTAGCAG
>JAWOAU010000030.1:0-52656 GCA_046498385.1 Thermoplasmata archaeon
TGCAGATGATGGCGGTCCAAAATGGTCACCTGATGGAAAACAGATAGCTTTTGTTTCAGACCGGGATAATAATTATGAGATTTACATAATGGATTTAAATGGAACCGATGATGACCCAGTTCATATTAAGCGTTTAACCAACAATCCTTCTTCTGACATATTTCCGTCCTGGTCCCCTGATGGAAAACAGATAGCCTTTGTTTCAGACCGGACTGGTAATAATGAAATTTACATCATGGAGACGGATGGCGAGGGGGGTGAACCGATAGGTTTGACCAGTAATTCGTCTGACAACATACTTCCATCTTTTTCTCCTGATGGGTCTTGGATCGGATTCAGCTCTTCAAACACCACCGGGGGGGGATGGATTGGAGGGTTGATAGGTGTAAATTCTGCTTATGTATCATGTACGTACGCATCAGGAGCTGTAAGTGGAGAAAATTACATAGGCGGGCATGTAGGCTCGAACGATAAGGGTACGGTTGAGAACTCTTATGCAACGGGAGCAGTTACTAGAATCCCCGGCTCAATAGACACCGAGTTCGGAGGTTTCGTTGGGTACAACGATCAAGGCAAAGTAATAAACTGCTACTCTACTGGTTTTGTTGAAGCCGTTGATGGAGTTCCATTAACGGAAAACGGTTTCTCAGGAGGTATTGTTACCGATGGTAACTATGAGATGAAAGGTAATTTTTGGGACATCGATACGAGTAAACAAGAAAATACGGCTTGTAACGCGAAGGGAAGTAATACTGTTGAAATGATGACTCAGTTAATGTTCACTGAGGCCCGCTATGATTTCATAGATATATGGTGGATGATCGACGGCAATACAAGACCCTTCCTGCAGATGGAATGGAGTACTGAAATACACAACAGCCACCAATTACAGATGATATCAATGTCCCTATCCGAGGAGTATGTCCTTATGTGTGATATTGATTTAAGGGGATACTTAACCGATGCAAGCCGGATGTGGGGAACAAATTTTACAACTGGCGGGGGCTTCGTGCCGGTAGGAAACGATACGAACAGGTTCACAGGCAGCTTAGACGGTCAGAATTACACTATCACCGGATCGTATATCGACCGCCCGAGCACCGACTACATCGGCCTGTTCGGGGCGATGGATACAGGCGGAGAAGTTAGCGATGTAGGCGTGATAGATGCGGATGTGAGCGGATATTGGTATGTAGGCGGGCTCGTGGGAAGGAACGAAGGCACGGTGAACAACTCGTATGCAACGGGAGACGTGAGCGGAACAGAGCGTGTAGGCGGGCTCGTTGGAAGGAACGAAGGCACGGTGAACAACTCATATGCAACGGGAAACGTGAGCGGAAATAATGAGGTAGGTGGGCTTATGGGATTGAACAGTGGCACGGTGGAGAACTCATATGCAACGGGAAACGTGAGCGGCTATCGGTATGTAGGCGGGTTTGTGGGAGTAAACTGGCAAGGCACGGTGGAGAACTCGTATTCTACGGAAAACGTGAGCGGCTTCCGGTATGTAGGCGGGTTCGTGGGACTCAACGACTACGGCATGGTGTTAAACTCGTATGCCACGGGAACGGTAACCCGGAATTCAGGTTCGACCTTCACCTATTTCGGTGGTTTCGTTGGACGTAATTCTCAAGGTAAAATCATCAACTGTTACTCAACAGGTAGCGTGCATTACGAAAATGCAGATGATCCCACAAACAAAGGATTTGCCGGCTATGTGGACACCGGTGGTGACTACGAGATGAGTGGTAACTTCTGGGACGTTGAAACCAGTGAGCAAACGTCTACGGCAGGCAACGCAACCGGCAAGACCACTGCAGAGATGAAGAAACGAGCGACATTTACCGATGTCTGCTGGGATTTTAACAATATCTGGCACATTTTAGAGGAATTATCATATCCCTTGTTACAATACCAACCTATGCCCACGGGCTCAGGTACACCTGAGGATCCCTACTGGATATATGATACCTGGGACCTGCAAAATATGAATAGCGACATCAATGCTCATTACGCACTGGCGAGCGACATCAATGCCAGTGAGACCAGTGGATGGAACGACGGTGCAGGGTTTTTGCCAATTGGGGATAATAATAATATGTTCGTTGGCAGTCTAGACGGTCGATATCACACTATCACTGGATTGTACATCAATCGCCCGACTTCATGGTACGTTGGCCTGTTTGGATATGTTGGTATTTGGGGGGAAATTCGTAATGTAGGTCTTGTTGATAATAATGTGTCAGGAGGAGGTCGTGTAGGCGGGATCGCGGGAACGAATTATGGAGTAGTGTCTAACACCTATGCCTCTGGAGAAGTGAGTGGTGACGATTTTGTAGGTGGGCTCGTGGGATACAATCTCCCTGGCACAGTAGAGAATTCATATACAACTGCAAACGTGAGTGGAGAAAGTAGTGTGGGAGGGCTCCTAGGATTGAACTTCCGCGGTGAGATATTCAATTCGTATGCAACAGGCGATGTTACCCGTTGGTCCAGCTCAACAGACACCAGTTTCGGAGGCTTCATTGGGTACAACGATCAAGGGAAAATAATTGACTGCTACTCTACCGGAAGCATACATTACGAAGGTGCAACCGACCCGACGGATAAAGGCTTCGTAGGCAATGTGGACACCGGCGGCGATTACGAGATGGCCGGTAGTTTCTGGAACGCCGATACCAGCGGACAAACGTCTACAGCCGGTAACGCAACCGGAAAGACCACCGCTGAGATGATGGACATCACCACGTTCTCCTTCATAGGTTGGGATATCGCTTACATTTGGGAGCATGACGATGAGATGTGGTATATAGATCATGGTCAAGATTATCCACATCTGTATTGGGAAGAGTATCCAAACCCATCCACTATAGAATTATCTTTATATACAAACGTTGAGTCAGATGGTTGGAATTTTATATCCTCCCATCTGGGGCCTGTAGACACTTCACTAACATCCATCCTTGCTAACATCGAAGATGATTACGACCGTGTGATGTACTATGATGGAGCAAACGATGAATGGCTTACTTACATTCCGGGCAGACCGGAGCACTTCAATGATCTCGACAAGTGGAACCACAGTATGGGTATCTGGATACGTATGACCGAGAACGCAACGCTGACCGTAGAAGGACACACCCCTATAAGCACGGACATAACACTGTATCCAGGCTGGAACATGGTAGGCTATCCATCGGATACTATTAGATGGGCTTCAGAAATATTGCCCTCAGAGGTAACAAAGATTGGTACCTTCAGTCAATACGAGCCTTACAACATAGTTTACTTTACCGACCTTTCGATCGTTTCACTAGGGCCTGATAATGGTTACTGGTTGTACAACGATGCGGACTATACTATAACATGGGCAGTTGATTACTAAAATCCCGCTGAAATTTAAATTAACTCGTATCCCGTTATCATACAAAGTAGTGCGATAATTACAGGGTCACGTGGACGAATAGACTTGTGATATATTACGTTTGAAATACGGTAGCATTCCGAACAGCGAGTAAAACTCCGTTTTATGAGCGTTGAGAATCTATGATCGTTAACAGTTATTTAATGGTGAATCTCCTTATTGTAGTAAAAGGCATAACTTTTGATGCGTTTTTTTGTGCCTTCCACTATAACTACGGCCCGACCTTGAACTAAAACCACAATATCATGTCCGTAGTTTATATTCACAGAATCTTTGCACCTTACACGCATATTTCACAGATCTAGTACGGTTTTGAGCTATGATAGGTGTGACCGTAATTTTAATTAGCGCGATGGTCGATAAGGTATAAAGATGTGATAGCATGAAACGCAAGATTTTTGCAGTTTTATCCGCCGTCATGATATTGGCCAGTGGGTTGCTGGTAGTTGTTGGGGGCGGAATGGATGGAGAGGAAAGTTTTGATGAGAACGTCGAGAGCGAACAGTATATGGGAGAAAAAAGGTGTCTTTGCGAATCTCTGAGTTATACGATGCACGATCCCATACGCATCGATAACAACACTGACTTTGCCGATCAAGCGTCTAACGAGGGGTGGGCTGGTAACGGCAGCGAGGGGAATCCTTATATCATCGAAGGTTACGAGATCGACGGAGGTGGATACAGTTACTGCATCTACATAGGTAATACGACGGATCACTTCGTGGTGAGGGACAATTACCTGCACAATGCGAGTGGGATTCATAATCATCCTTATTTTGTAGGATCCGGCCTGCATCTTTATAATATCACGAACGGTCGGTTGGATAACAACACCGTATCATCGAACGACTATTATGGCATCTACCTTTTACACTCTAACAGCAACAATACAATCGTCAACAACACTGTATCATCGAACGACTATTATGGCATCTACCTTTTACACTCTAACAGTAACAATACAATCGTCAACAACACTGTAGACTCGAACAACTACTTCGGCATCTACCTCGAATCCTCAAGCAACAACACCATCTCTACTAACACCGCAAACTCGAACAACGGATCCGGCCTGCATCTTTATAATGTCACGAACAGTCGGTTGGATAACAACACCGTATCATCGAACGCCAACGCTGGCATATACCTCGAATCCTCAAGCAACAACACCATCTCTACTAACACCGCAAACTCGAACGACGGGCATGGATTCTATATTGATTGGCACTCTAGCTACAATACGCTTACGAACAACACCGCAAACTCGAACGACGGGCATGGATTCTATATTGATTGGCACTCTAGCTACAATACGCTTACGAAAAACACCGCAAAGTTGAACAATGAATCCGGCATTAAATTCGCTTATAGCGCTTACAACACATTCACCAATAACGCCGCATCGAACAACGGCTTCGGCATCTATCTCTACCTTAGCGACGACACTAACATCGCCAACAACACCGTAAACTCGAACAACGGATCCGGCATCTTTCTCGACAGATGTTACTTAAGCACACTGATGAACAACACTGTATCATCGAACGCCAACGCTGGCATATACATCAACCGCTCAAGTGATAACGACCTTACCGACAATACAATATCTGACAATCGGGACGGTATCTATCTACACTCTTCAGAGGATATAACCCTCACCCGAAATATCATAAAGAATGGTAGTATATTAATTAGCGGCGCCCTTGAGCACTGGAATACACACAGCATAGATACATCGAACACATACAATGATAAACCGATCTACTATTGGAAGAACCAGACCGGAGGAACAGTTCCTTTAGATGCCGGCGAGGTGATACTAGCTAACTGTGCAGGTGTGACTGTAGAAAACCAGAACATCAGTGACGGCTCGGTTGGCATATTGCTAGGCTTTTCAGACGACAATTCAATCCAAAATAACACCGTATCGGATAACCGGTACGGCATCCGCACAGATTCGTGTAGCCACAATACATTAACCAATAATACCGGATCGAACAACGGCTACGGCTTCTACATCTACAACTCCAACGAAAACATCATCGCCGATAACAACGCAAACTCGAACATCGATGGTTTCTACATCGATTCATCGGAGTTAAACGAACTAAGCGAAAACACCGCCGCGAACAACGACTATGGCTTCTACATCTACAACTCCAACGAAAACATCATCGCCGATAACAACGCAAACTCGAACACCGATGGTTTCTACATCGATTCATCGGAGCTAAACGAACTAAGCGAAAACACCGCCGCGAACAACGACTACGGCTTCTACATCTACAACTCCAACAGCGACAATATAACCAACAATAACATATCATCAAATTATGAATACGGCATCTACATCGATCTATCAAGCAGCACCCGTATATATCACAATCAAATAATAGACAACATAAATCAAGCATATGACAGTGGAGGCAACCAGTGGGACAACGGCTATCCTTCAGGTGGTAACTACTGGTCAGATCATGAAGGAATCGATATTCTTTCGGGTCCGAACCAGAGCGAACCCGGTACTGACAGCATAGGAGATAGTCCATATACGTTCAACGAAAGCCAAGATAACTATCCTTTGATGTATCCTTGGGGGCTCCCCTGGCACGCCAACGAGTACCCTTATGTTGATTCCCACATCAACGACCAAAGTCCTACTATTTGGGTGCATGTTTTGGATGATATCGAAGTAGACGAAACTACAATTGAGTTATATATCAACGGATTCAAAGTGTCCTCAACAAAGGATCCGGTTACTAACGGTTATAATGTTTCCTATATATACGAAGGAGTATTTGAGGATGGAAAAATTGTTAATTGCAGGATCGTTGCCTCTGACTACGATGACAACGTTCTAGACTGGACATGGGACTTTACAGTGGATGTAACGCACCCTTCGATCATCTCCGTTTCACCCCCTGATGGTTCCGAGGATGTTACTCTCGATACAGATATACAAGTCAACTTCAGTGAACCTATGGATAAAACATCAGTCGAAGAGGCATTCCATATATCCCCGTCTGTGAACGGTACTTTCGACTGGGATGACACCATTATGATATTCGATCCGGACCAATTATTACCTTGCAACACCGACTATACTATAACTATTGATACCGGTGCGAAAGATCTTGCAGATAATCATCTTACCGATAATTACTCCTGGAATTTTAACACGAATGATACATCACCTCCTGAGCATTTCAATGAAAATCCATCCCTCGGAGGTTATACCTCGAACACCACCCCTACTATCTACGTTCATGTTACAGACAAAAACGGTGTAGAGATCGATTCTATAAAGCTATACGTTGAAAGTTTTTTAGTAGACTCGGACGTAACCCCTATCACTAATGGATACAATGTTTCCTATTGGCATGATTCCGGTTTTTCCCAAGGTCAAACCGTGGCTTGTAGGATAGTTGCAAGTGATATATGTAATAATACTTTGGATTTCGAATGGAATTTTACGGTGGTAGCTAATGCTGTTAGCGTGGTAGTTGAAACTGAACCTGGTGCTACTCAAACAGCTGGCGAAGTGATAACCGGTTTCCCCGAGGCCTTGGTTGCTGACGAATACGGTAACCCTGTTGAGGATGTTGATGTAACTGTTTCAGAAGTGGGTGGTTACATATTCGATGTGGGGACCACTACTGTAGCCACCAATGAAACAGGAGTTGCAACTTTCAGCGATCTGATGATTAACGAAGTCGGGTCATACACTCTTGAGTTTTCGATCGATGATTCTGACGATAACGTAGATCAATCTGACACTGCTCAAACTATTCAGTTCGATATAGAGGCTGCGGGAGTAGACTATGTTGAGATCGATCCATCAGAGGATCAAACGATAACGGCTGGAGGTACGATATACTTCAACGCAACAGCGTACGACCGGTATGGCAATCTGATAATAGATGATGCGGCTGATTTCATATGGGCCAATGCGACGGATGGGGTATTCAACGAAGAAACAGTGGGTGTTTATCACGTAACAGCATCCTATGGTGATGTTACTTCGAATGCAACGGAAGTAACGGTAGTACTTGAATTTGAGATCGTACTGTCTGTAGATAGTGAAGCAAACGGATGGAACTTCGTGTCCTTCAATGTAGAATTGGAAAACAACTCACTATCTACCATACTGGAGCATCCCGAAAATGGTGTTTCAGGCAATTACGACCGTATGATGTACTACGACGCTTCGGTGGATGAATGGCTTACCTACGTACCCGGTAGGCCGGAGCACTTCAACGATCTACAGGAATGGAATCACACCATAGGTGTATGGATCCGTATGACAGGTAACGACACCTTGACCTTAGTAGGTGATCCACCATCGAGCACGAACATCACACTGTACCCTGGTTGGAATATGGTTGGGCTGCCTAGTGCAGCAGCAGGTAACCATGATGTACCGACGGAAGTAACCAAGATAGGATACTTCCAAGCTACGGAGGAGTACAACCTCGATTACGAGTACGATCCGGCTAACTACACCTTCGCACCAGCAAATGGTTATTGGGTGTACAACTCTAAGGATTATCTTGTAGAATGGACTGTAATATATTGACCGTAATATTTGGGAACATTTCCACGGTTAGTTAATTATATATAATATGCAAGCTTTGGGGTTAAAGGTATATTAATAGTCAGAGAGGATGTAAAATGTATAGAAAAATGAGCGTATTTTTAGTGTTGTTATTAATAACCAGTGGATTCGTTGGATTGCTGAATGGGGACTCGTTAGAGGTAACTGAAGAAGCGGATATCAGATCAAGTGAAAGCCAGTTTTTAGAATATACCCCAAGAACTCCTATCCGGATCAACGGAAACGATGATTTTACCTCCGCCAACGGAGTGAGCAATCCTGATGCCGAAGGTAACGAGACTGATCCTTATATCATCGAAGGGTACGAAATCGATGGTGGTGGGTACGGTTACTGTATCTACATCGGGAACACGACTGATCACTTTGTGGTGAGGGATAATTACCTGCACAATGCAAGCGGGAATCCATTTATTTATCGGATGAATTCAGGCATATACCTATACAACGTGAATAATGGAACTCTCGATAACAATACCTTAGTGAAGAATGAACTATACGGAGTATACATCGAATCATCTGATAACAATGTACTCAAGAACAACACAGCATGGAACAATACAAGCATGTTTTCTGGGGGACCTGGATTCTTTCTTATGTCCTCTGAATTCAATGTGTTAGAGGGGAACAACGCATCTGAGAATTTTAATGGAATACATTTGGTATCATCCCATAATAATGAATTGCATTACAACAACGCATCTCATAACAAATACGGGATAACACTAACTGTATCCGAACATAATCTATTGACCAATAACACCGCAAATTACAATGCCTGGGATGGCGACAGCTATGGTTATGACCTTGAGGAGTCTGGGAATAACATGTTGATCGACAACTACGCTTCGTCGAATCTTATGGGTGCTGTTTTACTGGATAGATCCTTCAATAACACGTTGACGGGAAACGAGATGGTCTCTAACGGTATATTCATAGCTGGTGAAAATATCGAGCATTGGAACAGCCATCATATCGACGACATCAATACGGTCAGCGGAAAGCCGGTTTATTATTGGAAAAATAAAGACGGGGGGACGGTGCCAACAGGATCAGGGCAGGTGATAATAGTGAACTCCACCAGGGTAACTGTAAGAGATCAGGTATTGAATGATGGAACTGCCGGTATATTGCTGGGATTTTCAAACGGCAACACATTTAGTTATAACAACGCTTCTAACAATATCCTATACGGTATCTACGTCCGCTATTCAAACGACAACATGTTCACCAATAACATTTTTTCACATAACGGAGATAGTGGTGTGAGTCTGGAATATAATTCTAACGGTAATCTGTTCTATAACAACAACTTCATCAATAACACATACGGGGCAACCGATTGGGGAGAGAATATATGGAATGCAAGCTATCCAACAGGCGGCAATTACTGGTCCGATTACAACGGATACGATAATTTTTCCGGTCCCAATCAGGACCAGCCGGGAGGCGATGGCATCGGAGATACGACTTATTCCATTGTCAACGGCATAGGAGTCGATGAATACCCACTTATGGAGCCTTGGTCAATGGAAATAAACGATTTAGCCAATACCGGCTGGCCGTGTTATCAACACGATACAAGACACACCGGGAGGAGCGAAGTCGACACCAGTTTTGTGGATGGTACAGAGAAGTGGAATACAACCATATCCGATTATATCGATGAAGGGATATCCATAGGATTTGAAGATACATTGTATGTTGCCGGATATCGTGATCTAACCGCTTTAGATTCAGATGGAAATATACTGTGGACGTTCAATTCATCAGCCGATCACACAACATCGGGTACCCCCGCGGTGGCTTCTGACGGCACAATTTACGTTCCCTTCGATTATTGGGGGACTAACGAAGCGCTTTTATATGCACTGTATCCAGATAACGGAACTGAGAAATGGTGTTTTGATCTAAATCCCAACGGTGTAGGTGGTACTTGGCAGGTATTTTCACCTGTTATCGGGAATGATGGCACAATATATTCTGCTTCGAATCACGACGTACTCTATGCCATCAATCCGAATGGTACGGAAAGATGGAATACTACAGTAGATCCAGGTATGACAGCCCCGGCGATCGGAGATGATAAAACAATATATGTTACAGCTTACGGCAGCGCTCTTACCGCTATCTATCCGAATGGAACGGTTAAATGGAGATTTAGGCCAGAAGGCTGGCACGATGAAATGTCATCTCCTTCAATAGGGGAAGACGGAACGATATACTACACCCAAATTGGAGAGATGAATGAAACCTTGTACGCAGTGAACCCGGACGGAACTGAAAAATGGAACTATACATGGGGTGGTGGCAACTATCTTGAATCGCCGCCGATAGCTCAGGATGGGACGATATACTTGAAGGATAGTATGGATGAAAAACTCATAGCTATCGATGAGGATGGCATGGAGAAGTGGAACTTCTCCGTGATACCAACAGACGGCCCTCCAGCTATAGGAGGTAACGGCACTATCTACATGGCGGGTTATGACAAAATTTACGGTATCAATCCGGATGGTACTGAGAAGTGGAACACTTCCTCTATCGATAGGGTGACCGCAACCGCCATAGATTCAACAGGACACTTATACATGGCTAACGGCGAGTTTAAGACCGTGTATAAATTCGGAGCGAAGGACATATGGCCCACTTTTCGCCACGATAATAAACACACTGGTAGGAGCCCTTACAATACCAGCCATGTAGATGGTACGGAAAGGTGGAGGTTCGATCTTGGTTCAAGGGGTGAGTCATCGCCAGCGATCGGAGACGACGGGACGATCTATATCGGTTCCGGTAGCACGATGAGTTATAATAATAAACTATTTGCAGTAACCAAAGATGGAAAAGAGAGATGGAACTTTACAACAGGAGATATTATTTTGTCGTCTCCTGCCATCGATAGCGGAGGGACTGTATATGCAGGTTGTCACGATGGAAAACTATATGCTGTCAATCCCAATGGAACAGAGAAGTGGAATCTAACTCTAGGTGGAGGTATTGTATCTTCACCCGTTGTGGATAGTAATGGGGTCATATACATAGGTGGTGGTGTTAGTGACTCAAATCTATATGCGGTCAACCCTAATGGGACCATCAAATGGACCTTCCATACTGATCATGATGTACGTTCATCACCCGCTATAGGAACGGATGGTACGATATACGTTGGATCCTATGATTATAAATTGTATGCGGTATATCCTAACGGGACGCAGAGATGGAACTATACCACCAACGGTAGGATATATTCTTCCCCGGCGATAGGCGATGACGGTACTATTTATATCGGTTCACGGGATGAAAATTTGTATGCGATCTACTCCAATGGAACGAAGAAGTGGAACTATACCATAAATGGGGAGATATGGTCTTCACCGGCGATAGGTATCGATGATACAATATATATTGGGTCTTACAAGATGAGTGATAATAGATTTTATGCGATCTACTCCAATGGAACGAAGAGGTGGGACTATGGCGTCAAAGGTTCTGTATTTTCTTCCGCAGCGATTGGAGGTGATGGGACGGTTTACATCGGTTCGGCAGAGCTCTTGTATGCGTTCAAACCAGAGGGAGGGGAGAAATGGAACTTTTCAACTGGCTTGGATATAGAATCTTCACCGGCGATAGGGGTTGATGGAACTATATATGTATCTTCCTACGATAATGATCTATATGCCATCACTGGAGGCTACGATATCGATTTAACGTCGGGAGGTGCGTCAGACGGCTGGAATTTTATATCCCTTCCATACGAACCTCATGACACCGACCTCATGGCTTTACTGGACGACCCAGATAATGGTATCGCAGGGAACTACGATAAAGTGATGTATTATTCAGCTTTGGAAGATACTTGGAAAACCTTCATACCCGGTAGAGAGGACCATTACAACAACCTAGATGAGGTGAACCATAAGATGGGATTTTGGATACACATGGCCAACAATGAAACGTTGACCGTGCTTGGGTCTCCGCCATCTAGTACAACGGTTAAACTCGAACCGGGATGGAACATGGTCGGTTACCCGAGTTCAAAAGCGGGCAGCGGAGTGCCTGCCGAGGTAACCAAGATAGGTTACTTCGATGCTACTGCGGAATACAACGTTGCATACGATCACGATCCGGCTAACTTCACCTTCGAGCCCGGGCAAGGCTACTGGATGTACAACGGTGCGGATTCCACCGTGACGTGGGTGGTTGAGTATTGACCTAGGGGATCTGAAACACCCCCGAAAATCTTCACCGACTTCTTTTCCCACATGCCCTGGCCATAGGTTCCAACGGTTTCGTAGAATATCACCTCAGCTTCTCGCCTGGCGATACATTTCATGTAATTAAGTTATACGTTCACAATACCATTAGTTTACATAGATTGTAGGTGGATTTTTCGTTATGCTCTACCAAGTTGAGATATTTTCAAAGAAAGAGAGGGGGAAGCCGTTATTGCCCTAAAATACCTGCTTAGGTTCCCAGGTGTTCTCAAATCCACATCTCGACTTCCCCAAATAGACGATAATTCATTTTCCATGCGTATGAGATCAAAAAATCCGGGAGTATAGGACGGTTGAAACCTCACAAGGATGTTTATGTCCCTCTCTGGATCGTGATCAACCCTTAATACTGAGCCGAGAAGTGATATTTCGTCCATGAGTTTTTTATGTTCATGTCCCCTTTTAATTTGCCTTCATTTTTCTCTACTTGACATACGGCTCAATATATAAATTTTAAGAGCGAAAAATTAATATAGTGATTCCTAACTCTTATTCTATAGGTGATTATGTGAAAACTCGCTTAAACAATCAGAACATTGTTATGATATCTTTGTTGATTACTGTTATGTTAATATCCGCAACTATAATTCCAGCGGTAGTTCGTGGCACTACAGGAGTGGATGATAAAAAGATAACTAAAAATTTGGGATTTCAACATAAAGGTTTAGGACTACTCGAGGAGGAACCAAAAAAGGAAAAGATAGTGACCGATGTCCCAGGTGATATTCTGGATGACCAGGGCAATAAAATCAGAGATGTGAACAACATCCAATACCTACCGCCGGTGGGTGATCAGGGATCTCAGAATTCCTGCGTAGGATGGTCTATGGGTTATTATCACAACGGCTACCTACAGAACAAAGAATATGGATGGGATAAAAGTATACCAGAGCATCAGATGAGTCCTGCCCCAGTGTATAATTACATCAATGGTGGTGAGGATCACGGAGCTTATTTTACCGACGCTGCAGAAAATATAATAAACATGGGAAACCCGACCATGAAAGACATGCCTTACAATCAAAATGACTATACAAGTTGGCCCGATACCCGTTCTGCATTCGATGGTCTGGAATATAGGGCCGATGACTATCACATCCTTTTCGTCGGCGACGATCCGGGTATTAACCTATTGAAAACACATTTGGCCAGCGGCAATACAGCGGTGTTGGGAATATACATATGGGATAATTTTTACAACATTGAGGACTATGGAAATACGTATTGTGTAGCTGATCAGATAGGAGAGAATCACGGAGGACACGGTATAACTGTATTCGGATACGATGATAACTACGCGACGAGCGACGGGATAGGTGCATTCAGGTGTGTTAATTCATGGGGTACGAATTGGGGTAACGAAGGTTTCTTTTGGATGTCTTATAAGGCAGTGAAGAACTACGACCTATCTCAGCGAAATGCATATTACTTAGATGATAAGATAGGCTATAAACCATCATTGGTTTCAACGGTTCGGTTTGAACATGATGATAGAGGTGATTTTATGGCCTACGGGATAGACATAGGGCTCGGTAACGAAAGTAGTCCATACTGGACAAAGAGATTTATGGATTACAAAAAATTTTACTACGGTTACAAAAATATAGGTGTTCCAGAATTATATCAGGACCCGAGTTTCCCCTCAACAAAAATGGTGTTTGATCTAACCGATGGGAAAAAACACCTGTCAGTCGGTAGTACGCAAGCATATCTGGGGCTGAACGACTCCATGGGAGGCGGTTCTGGTAAGATAACACACTTCGAATTGCATGATTTCAACAACAGGACTTCCGATACATCTCCATCAACACCAGCCAATATCCCAGATGGGACGGACAGTAGGACCTATGTCGATCTATCACTACCTTCAACGTACGGTGATCATACGCCCATACGTATAAACAAAAACAGAGATTTCTATGAACTAAAAGGTGTGTTCAGCGGGAACGGGAGTGCAGGTGATCCTTATGTTATCGATGGGCTGTCAATCGATGGAGGTGGACTCGCTTACTGCCTATTCGTAGGTAACACTACCGCAGACTTCGAGATTAATAACTGTCATTTATACAATGCAACAGGAGTTTACAATCTTCCTTACATACAAAATAGTGGCTTGGCCTTGTACAATAGTTCTAACGGAAAAATAGATAACAACAATCTATCCACAGATAATATCTATGGTCTTCGATTACAGCTGACCAGTGACATCGATGTATCAAACAACACCATTATACATAACACCAAAGGTATTTTCATGAATTACTCCAGTAACAACGTATTATATAGAAACCATGTAGAGGATAATAACGACTATGGAATATGCATAGATTCATCTAACTATACGTCTATAACGAACAATACAGTGATAAACCACGAGTATGACGAAGGAATTTGGATGATGAATTCTGACAACAACAATATATTATATAATAATATATCCCATAATAACCATGGATTACTATTGTATCACTGCGACAATCATCTCGTATCGAATAATACTATTTGTGATAATTTTATGACTGGAGTGGCTATCTATTGGGCCTCTGATATGAACACTCTGTGCTGTAACAACATCTCACACAACCATCAGGGAGTCGATGTAAGTGAATCCAGTTATAACAACACTATATCTAAATGTGAGATGTATCATAATTACTACGGTATAAATTTCTACGACACAGAAAACAATACTGTAGTAGGCAACGCTATCTCGAGCAAAGCTCTAAATGATAGTGTATGTATTACATCTGATGATTCTAACGGTAACTTGATCTACGACAATTCCCTATCTGGTGTTGGAAACCTATCCATGGATCCAGATACGAACACATGGAACTCTAGTTACCCCATTGGTGGTAATTATTGGTCGGATTACAACGGGTCGGATGTTTACTCCGGTCCAGATCAGGATTTACCCGGGAGCGATGGGATAGGTGACACGCCTTACGAGATCCCTGGTGGAGATAATGTTGATCATTATCCTCTATTGGCACCTTTAGAAATTGGCATCGAACTCAAAATAGATCTGATAGCGTATCCACAGAGTGATGGATGGAATTTTATATCTATACCGATAATTCTTTATGCAAACGATATAGAAAATATACTAGAGAGTGTCAACGGGAGCTACGATAAGGTGATGTTCTATCACTCATCCGTTGGAGAGTGGAAGAGTTACATGCCCGACAGAGCTGAACATTACAATGATATCGATTGGCTGAGTCCGGGTATGGGTTTCTGGATCCGTATGAACAATAACGATACATTTTGCGTCAATGGTACTTTACCTAGAGGATTGAATACTAGAATTATATTAACGCCGGGTTGGAACATGGTTGGATATCCATCCGAGGAAGAGGGATTAGCAAGTGATGTTCTCCCTTCTGAGGTTTCAAAAATAGGAGTATTCAATGAAAGCAGAGAGTACAATTTGGAGTATGTATGCGAACTGAGCACATACACCATGGTCGCTGGAGAGGGTTACTGGGTGTACAACGGTGCCAACGAGCCTGTCGTCTGGACGGTTGAATACTGACAAAAAACCCTTTCTGCCTTTTCCAACTTGACGCCTATTTTCACCTGTTGATTACACATGGAGATGTGCACTCCCATCATCCACCCGTATTCCTACTTCTTTTTATTGTGATTTTCGGATCAAACAGCGATAGTAGGCCGGCATTTTTTGTTCGACCTTGTCCAGTGCCAGACATCCGCAGATAGGCCTGGAATGATTTGCGTTCATTTGCTCCCAGATATCCTTTATATCCTGCCGGTTTATGTTACCCCAGCTTTCATGAAGCATGTCGCATGGGTACACTTCGCCATGGGCGTTTATGTGAAGTCTGTTGTAACCCGCCGTGCACCCCATGAACTCCTCACTGTCCATGAAGGGACCGGAGATTATCCTGGGGTAGCCCTTTTTCTTTTTCGATATCTTCTGGATGTTCAACAGATACTCCCGGTGTTTATCTTTCAGCAGATGTTTTCGATGGACCAGGATGGGTTCGAATATGGCTACGTCGCTCACACCCTGTACTTTGACGAATTTAAGGTATATATCCAGGTCAGATATCTTGTCCGAGGTGACCACTATCCAAGTGCCTGTGAGCATTCCTGAATCCCGGATGTTCTTTATACTCTCCAGGCTGGTACCGTATGCACCTTGACAGTCCATCGTGCTGTCGTTCTTTTTTTCGTCGTAATGCTCCAGGGCCACCAATACTCCCTGGCACCCGGCCTTTTTAAGAGAGCGCGCCCGTTGCCTGCTAACAGGGCCGGGGGTTGATACCAGGGCCAGCGAGGAGTTCCCGGTAGCCTTCACTAACTCCTCCAGATCATCCCTCAACATGGGGTTCCCACCGGTGAACAGGAACTGAAAGGTGCCCATCTCCTTGAGTGTCTTTATGGTTTCCAGTATCATATCATGGTCGATATCCACACGTTCCCCGGGTGTGCAACAGTGCCAGCAGTCGTTATCGCAACCGGTGGTAAGTGAAATGTTCACTATCTCCGGAACAGGAACGCCCCTGGAAGCCTTTACCTGGGCATCAAGAAATGTATCGAATGCTTCGGAGGGGAAGGGGGGCAGGTATATGGAAAGTACCTTTTTACCGTCGATCTCCTGCATGTTATCGGGATTGCGTATGCTCAGAAAATATCTCAGCATGAATAGCTTGAACCGCCATGGAAGTGCTCTTACCTTTTTATTTCGTAGTAGCTCCAGCAGCATCCTATACCTCTAGGGTCAGGTCCTTTCCGTGTATCAACCTACGGATGTGATCATCAACATCTCCCAATTCATCCCGGATCTGCTTTAACGTGTGTCTTCCGTCGCACAGTTCTAGTAGGCGCAGGTTAAAGGCGTTCTCCTCCAGTTCGCACTCCCTGAACACTATCTTCCCGTTATCGATTTTATACCCGGCTAAAAGCTTCGGCCTGTAACCGCCCTTGAGTTCCGGTATCTCAAAATACGTGGCACTTCCCTTTTTGTGTATGGGATAGAAGGCGAAGACCGGTGCCTCCTTGTTGAATTTTTTGTGGTAAGCGTACCGGTAGCTCTCAAGACCTGCGGTCGTACCTGTACCAATGGCCTTTGCCAGGGAAAAGGGCGGCCCGGTTATGTCCCCTGCGGCAAAGAGTCCGTCTTTAACTCGACATCTCACATCCGCCGTGATGAACTTGCTGTCATTCTTCTCACAATCCACAACGTTCCCGGAGTAGGTTGAAAGCATGTAGGATTCGAAGTCTATCAACACGTGGTCTCCGGAAACATCGCCTTCATCGGTAACAACGGTGATGTCGTCCTCGTAACCCCGTATGTTATCCCCCCGGTCCACAACCGTCTTCACGTCCATCCTGCCCTGATTAATCGTTTCAAAGAACTCCAATGTTTTGTCCAGTTCTTCGGTTCCAACGAAAACAATGCTCTTTCCCTCTTCTCTGTGGCATAGTTCGGCAAAGTGATCCTCCATGAACCGGTATCCCTTGAGGGTTCCGAACAAATCTTTTTTGAAGTACTCTTTTTCGTTCCAGGTCATCCGCATACCCGTTGCGAGCACCACCGCCAGGGAGGTGTATTCTCCCTTATCGGTGATGACCGTGAATAACTCCCCGCTATCTTCCACCTTGAGAACCCGCTCTTCGATCACCGGTATGCAGTAATCATCCACATCCTTCATGAGCTTCTCGATAACCTCTCCCTTCTCGTAGCTCCATCCGTCACCGGTCATCCGCACCTTGGTCCAGTCCGCCAGTCCTCCCGGTGATGTATTGGATATGATAGTAACGCTAGAGGTGAGCAGATTGTACGTACGGACTCTACGAGCTCTTACGGCCGCGGACAGGCCTGCGGGGCCCGCTCCGATTATGATTATGTCGCTGTGGTACATCTTGAACACCGGATTACAACCTGGCCTTTATTAGGTTTACCATCCAAGGGGGAAACCTTTGGAATTTTAGTTCGGTCCCATCCTCTGTTGTTACCCTTCCTTCTTGGAGATCAACCTCGAGCATATCCCCCTCTTTTACATGATCCAGTATATCCTTTACCTCAAGGGGCCAGATACCGTTATTCACGCAGTTCCTGAACATGTACCGCGAAAAGCTTTCTGCTATTACATATTGAACACCAGCCAGCTTCATGGCCCAAGCTCCGCTTTCCCTGCCAGAGCCCATACCGAAGTACCTACCGGCGACGATCATATCATCTCCCCGTACGGTTTTGTGAAATCCGGGACAAACCCCTTCCATGAGTCCCTTTACCATTTCGTCAGGATCCAAGGAAAAATAAGCTCCAGGGTGTATCTCATCAAGGGTTATATCATGTCCGAATACCCTGGCCCTACCCCGCATTGTCACACCCCGGATTCGCTATGATGCCTTCAATCGCGGATAGTGCACATACCGTACTGTTGGCTATGTACACATCACCCTTCCCCATCCTGCCGGGGTAGTTGCGGTTCTGTGTTGTTATGCAGGTCTCACCTTCGGCCATCAAGCCCTTATCGATGCCGGAACACGGACCGCAGCTCGGGTTCAGTACCATCGCTCCCGCACCCACCAATGCTGATATCAATCCCTCTTTCAAGGCCGTCTTCAGCACCCTGTCGGATGCAGGTGTTACAAGCAATCTCACGTCGGGATGAACCTTCTTACCCTTTAACACTTCGGCTGCATCCCTGAGGTCACTCAGTCGCCCGCTCGCACAGGAGCCGATGAACACCTGATCAATGGTTTTGCCGCATACTTCAGACACGGATTTCACGTTGTAGGGCTTGTGGGGCACAGCCACCAGGGGTTCATCTACCGATATATCCACGGTTTCCACGCACCTCTCTTCCTCGGATAATGAAATATCCTTTTGTTCGTAGATATGGAATTCTTTGAGGTACGTTCTGGTGATGTAATCAGGCGGGAAAAAAGCGAATTTGGCACCGGTCTCGGCGGCCATGTTTGCCACGGTCATGCGGTGATCCATGTTGATGCCCGCACGGTCCGAAAACTCTACGCCTTTATAGTTACCGTCGTAACCTATCTTTCCCAGCATGGCCAGGGCGATATCCGTCCCTATCTGTCCCTTGAGTATGTTCACGCGGATGATCTCCGGGACCTTGAACCACGTTTTGCCTTCCTTGAGTATCTCGACGATATCGCTGGCACCGAAGCCTATGCCGAATGCGCCCAGTGCACCGTACATGGTGGAATGACTGTCTATACCCGCTACCAATTCCCCCGGCAAGACCCGCCCTTC
Source organism: Thermoplasmata archaeon (assembly GCA_046498385.1). Classification (GTDB taxonomy): domain Archaea; phylum Thermoplasmatota; class Thermoplasmata; order Halarchaeoplasmatales; family Halarchaeoplasmataceae; genus Halarchaeoplasma. The sequence goes on from JAWOAU010000030.1 coordinate 19,563, forward strand.
GCACATTATCTGGTGACATATACCCTTGCCTTCCACATGATCCAAAATCCCTTTCTCCTTGACGAACCTTCGGTGTGCTTTAACGAACTCCGCCCTTTCAACGGTACTGGGTGGACAGAAATGATCCACTACATTGGTAACCCTGTCCGGGTCCCATATTTCATGGATCTCCATCTGGTCGAATATCAAGGGTGTGTTTCCATCGTGGAGCATGACCCGGTCCACTTCCCTAATCACATATTCCCCTTCCTTCCCACCGAACAACTTCTCGGAAATCGTGGTCATCCTTGTTTCCTCACTTCTTCAACCAGTTCCCAGAACCGTTCTTCCGGGAACCCGAGCAGTGTTCGGTTGTATTCGTCCATGGTTGACAGAAAACGGTCCACCCTTTGCTGCCTGTCCAGGGTTTTCTCCTCCTCGATACGATCCAAAACCGCCTGTATCTCTTGCTCCGTTAAAGTTAAGTCCCTGGTATCCAGGAGCATCTTCACGTTGGTTGGCCCGGAATGTTTACCCAGGACGAACTCCCGTTCACGCCCGACCTCATGGGGTGCTATGGGTTCGTAGGAGCCCGCATGGGCCAGGACACCGGATACGTGTACCTCGCTCTCGTGCCGGTATGAGTTGAATCCGCAGATCGGCTTCTGTGGTGAGAGGTACACCCCTGATTTTCTTTCCACCAGCTTGCAGAGCTCGTACAGTTTGGTTGTGTCCATCCCCGTGGGTATGCCAAGCAATTTTTCAACGTTCATCACTACCTCTTCCAGGGCGGCGTTTCCCGAACTGTCTCCCAGGGAGTTGACTGTAAGTGTGGGATATTCAACACCCGCCTGTACCGCCGCCACGGTGTTCGCACCGGCCAGGCCGAAGTCATTGTGGCAGTGAACCCCCCACCGTCCTCCCACATGATCAACAAGTTCGGCGGTGAAGGAGTACATGGCCTCGGGTGTTATGGAGCTGGTGGTGTCACAGATGATCATACGTCTAGCACCCCTTTCGTGAACCTCCTTGAGCAGTTTCTTGACAAAGTCAAAATCGGACCTGGTCGTGTCCTCGCTGATGAAGTCGAAATTTACCCCCCGTTCTTGAATATAGTCCATGGCATCCAGCACCTTTTTCCGGCAGTCCTCTTCCGTCATGTTTTGCTTGTAGTGCAGATGAAACTTGCTGGTGGTGTGGAACATGTATAGGTCCTGCACACCGAGGTCGATCGCCATGTCTATGTCTTTTTTTTCACAGCGCACGGTCGCCCCCACCTCGGCCTTGAGACCGAGCTCTACAAGGGCCTTGATGGATTCTCTCTCACCCTTTGACATCATGGGGAATCCCGCATCGATAACTGCGATACCGGCGTCATCCATCATCTGAGCAAGTTCGATCTTGTCATCCACGTCGAATATGACTCCAGGGCTCTGCTCGCCGCCTCTCAGTGTTTCATCCCAGACGAAGACCTCTTTCGGAAGACGCTTTTTGTTCATGAATCGCGAGTTGTTATCAATTATCAAAGGGTCCATCATTATATCGATAGGGCATCAAACTTCGATTATAAAATGGTTACTGACTGATAACCCAATCCGGTGAAAAATCATCATTTCCCACGGGTAAATTATTTATCTCCCTTGCCATTGATTGAATCAGATGAACATCAATATTCTGCACCAACAAGGCGACGACGACGTAGCCAGGGTATATCTTGGGACTTTTGGCCAGGATCAAGTAGTAGAATTCGTTGACTCCCTGGGAGGTGCGGCATCCCGTGATGATAAGTGGGTGGTGATAGTATCAAGCATGGTGGGATGTCCCATAGACTGCAAGTTCTGCGATGCCGGAAGGTTTTACAAGGGCAGCCTGTCCACAGATGAGATATTAGCCCAGGTTGACCATATCGTGCGGAAGCATGCTCCGTCGGGCGAGATCTACTCAAAAAAGTTCAAGGTCCAGTTCGCCAGGATGGGTGAGCCGGCACTCAACGACAGCGTTATCGATGCAATCAAGAAGATACCCGAGATATACCGGGCTGAAAACTACATGCCCTGTATCTCAACCGTTGCACCGGCGGGAAGGGAGCGATGGTTCGAGGAGATACTCAAGATCAATCACGAACTGCTCCACGGCAACTTTCAACTTCAGTTCTCCGTACACTCCACAGATGAAAAGTACAGGGATTACCTGATACCTTCCAGGAAGTGGAGTCTGGAGCAGATAGCGGAGTACGGAGAAAGGTTCCATATCCATGGCAGGAAGGTCACACTGAACTTTGCAGTAGGCAGCGATAACCCCATAGACGTGAACAAACTCAGAGAGATCTTCTCACCGCAACATTTCGCCATAAAGATAACACCACTTAATCCAACGTTGAATGCCGAAGAACATGATATGATAAACGTATTCGATAAGGAGATGGGGAACAAGCTTCCCGTGGTGAAGGAGATGAGGGAAGCGGGTTTTGACGTTTACGTCAGCATAGGCGATCTCAGGGAGAACGAGATAAAGAGCAACTGTGGACAGATATTGATGTCCTATATGGAACAAGTAAACAGGGAGGAATGAACCTTGGCCGGAACGGCTTACATAAACGAAGATGACTTGGAGCAGAAAACTCAGCAGTGGTTGAATTCGCTACCCTTGAGAAGGAGATGGGAAAACGTACCTCGATGGTCCGATAGTGCACTTCTGGTCATAGACATGCAGAATATTTTCGTCGAGGAGAACTCGCCTTCGTTTTTACCGGCTGCACAGGTGATCGTCCACAATATAAACGAACTGGCGGATACCTTTCATGAACATGGAGGCAAGATGATCTACACACGACATGTTCAGGAAGATGGGGACGAGGGTATCATGGACGAATGGTGGGGTGACATAATACGTGAAGGAAAGAGTGCGGAACTCTGGAAGGGATTGGATGTGAAGGGAGAGACGATCACCAAACCAAGATACTCGGCCTTCCACAGGACGGAATTGAATGAATCGCTGCAGGGCATAGAGAACGTGTTCATCACCGGTGTACTCACGGACATATGCTGTGAGACCACTGCCAGGTACGCCTTTATCGATGATTACCGGGTTTTCTTTTTAGCGGATGCTACGGCTACCATCACCGAAGATATACACTTATCCTCACTGAAATCACTATGTCACGGGTTCGCGGAGATATTATCATGCAAGGAAGCGATGCAACGGTTGCAGTCGTAGGGGGAGGACCCGCGGGAGTGGCTGCGGCCTACCAGTGCAAACGAGAGGGGATAGAGAACATCGTGCTGATCGAGAAAGAAAGGATCGGAGGGCTCATACGGTACGCCAATAAGATCGAAAATATTCCGGGGTTTATGGGGATGGAGGGGAGGGCGGTTGCACAAAAGCTGGAAAATCTGCTGGAGGATGCGGATATAGTTACGATAGGAGAGGAAGTTGAAGGCATAAGCAAAGAAGATGGATTTTTCAAGCTGATTTTCAAAAACGATGTTTTAAGATGCAGATACCTGATCATTGCCACGGGCACCGTCCCCAGGACGCTTGGTATTCCCGGGGAGATATGCCACCCGCCCTGGAGAGATTACAGCGGGGAACGGGTATTGGTAGTGGGCGGCGGTGATGCGGCCTATGATTACGCTCTCAGGATAAACCGTTTCGGTGGTGATGTCACCATACTGTCCAGGAACGTATCCGCCGTTGGAACCCTTTTGGAACAGGTAAAAAATGCAGGTATATCGGAAGAAAAAGGGGAGATACGATCGTGGGAAAAGGAAGGGGATGTTTATGTGATAAGAACCGCTGACAATACATACTCCTGCGATTTAATGGTCACCGCTATAGGCCGGACTCCAAACATCCCCGCAGAGGATCATGGTGAAGTCGAATTCCCCAACGGTAAGACGTCCGTCCCGGGTCTTTACGTGATAGGTTCTTCGGTACTGGGCAGGTATCGCCAGCTGACCCTTTGCTGGGGCATGGGGATAGCTGCGGCCATGGACATAGAACGAATGGAATAGACACAAAAAGATATACACCACCTTACCGATAACCGTTCATGATACAGAAGATACTATGGGGAGAGATGACCCGTCTTGAGTTAAAGAGTTTGAGTGAAAAGGTGGATACCGTTCTTCTGCCCGTGGGCAGCATAGAACAGCACGGTCCTCACCTGCCTCTGGACACGGATTCCTTCGATGCGATGTACATCCTGGAAGAAGCCGTTAAAAGGCTGGATGACCCAAAGCCGCCTATACTGCCCGCCGTATCCTACGGCCTGAGCGAGCATCATATGGGTTTCAAGGGAACGGTTACCCTGCGGCCGGAAACGTTAGCTGCCTTGGTAACGGACATAGGCACCTCCGTCAGGGAACATGGATTCAGGAAGATGTTCATCTACAACGCCCACGGAGGGAACACCAACGTGCTCAGGGAAAGTGCGATCCGCCTGAAGTACGATACCGGTCTTCAGGTTTACATGGACAGCGGGGAGTCAATGGAACCCGGTAAAAAGGAGCTGGTGAAAAGTGAGAATGATGTCCACGCCGGAGAGTACGAAACCTCCACCAGTTTGGTAAATCGAGGGAAACTGATCGATGAAAACAAGATCATGAAACCGAATCTAACGTTCCCCCATCCTCACATGGAGTTCGACCATCGACCTTCCTTCTTCTTCACATGGTACACCCATGAGATAACTGATACCGGCGCGATAGGGGACCCGACAAAGGCGAGTGTTGAAAAGGGAAAGGAGCTTTGGGAGAGGGGTATCGACTTACTGGCAAAGAGGATAGCCATAGTTAGCCAACAGAAATAGTTTTTAACCTCCCCGCACTTTCGAAGGTCGATGTGGAAATCCGTGCTGTTAGGTATCCTTGCCTTCGTTCCGGCCCTGGTAGCAAATTCACTTGCAGTGGTATTCGGAGGAAGGGGATCGTCCATGGACTTTGGTGTTAAATTACAAGGTAAACGATTGTTAGGTGACGGGAAAACATGGAGTGGATTTTTCGGGGGGGCTATCAGCGCAGGTTTGCTCGGTCTGGTACTCAACGTCACACCCCTTGACCTTTATCCTAATCTACTATTACCTTTTATGTTATCGTTCGGCTCCATGTTGGGTGACCTAATGGGGAGTTTGATCAAAAGGAGAGCAGGTTGGAAAAGAGGGGAAAACGTACCCATACTTGATCAATACGATTTCGTTTTCGGGTCCTTTTTAATATGCATGCTTTCCTACCCCGGCTGGACGATTGATACTTACTTCAAGGGTTACGGGTTATCGACCTTTATCATCATATTGATAGCGGTCCCCGCCCTTCACAGGGGAGTTAACATAATCGGATACAAACTAGGACTGAAAAACGAACCATGGTGATGCGAATGAAACTAAAAAACATGTTGGAAGAATGCGGAGCGGTTAAATATGGGGATTTTACTCTAACCTCCGGAAAGAAGAGCAAATACTATGTGGACATAAAGATGGCCAGCACCAGACCGGACATACTCAGGGTAGTAGCCAAAAAGATGGCGGCCTTCGTTGAGGGCGATAAAATAGCCGGTATGGAACTAGGGGCTGTACCGATAGCTGTAGCACTGGCCTTGGAAACCGGACTGCGGTACGTAATGGTGAGAAAGAAAACCAGGTCCCATGGAACCGGCAGCCGATTGGAGGGCGTCCTGCACGAAGGAGAGAAGGTAGTAGTTGTGGAGGATGTCGCCACAACCGGTGGTTCATCCGTTGAAACCGTAGAACTGTTAAGAGGAGAAGGTGCGGTAGTGGAAAAGGTCCTGGTAGTGGTCGACAGAGAAGAAGGCGGGACCCAGGCTTTAAAAGAAATAGATGTGGAATTGATCCCTCTGGTAAGGGCCCGTGACCTGCTGGATTAATACAGTTCTTTTTTTGTAAATAGATAAGTACCAAGGGCCAGCAGCACGGCCCATAGGATCATCAAGACCAGCAGGGAGGCACCCGTGCTCGCGCCGCTGTATTCGGATATGTTCCCATGCTCAAAAAAATTCGACCCCAGGCTGAGTATGAAGTGGTTGATGGTGAACTCCCCTATACGGCCGGATAATTCACCAACGAAACCTTCCCATACAAAAACGTAAAAGAGTCCCAAATAAACAGGTTTTTTTACGATCAGGCCCATGGTGACGAAAAGAGCGGTATATACCAAGCTGGATAACAGTATCAGCCAGAGGAAGGATATAAAGTAGTCGAATCGGAACCAGGTCAGCCCGGTGGGAAAAAAGTAAGATAGGTAAGCAGCCGTAGTTATGAAGACCATGACAAAGCTTACGGAGACGAAGGCGGAGATATAATAAGTTAAAAAGGTCAAGCTACGGTGAACAGGGGCGGTGAGGACGTTTATTATACTCCTATCTTCGATATCGCTTCTGATAATACTAGTACCGTAAACCATAGCCAATAGAACGGAAAAAAAGGATATCACCAAGCTGTCCATCATGTTCACACCGGTGCCTAAGCTGCCGTTTTCCCGAGAACCATAGAACATAACAACCACGAGGAAGATGGTTATGATTATGGGGACATAAACTCTCTTCCCCAGTACGGTACTTCGGATGGAGTCCATGGCGAGTGTTTTTATCGCTGATATATCTCGATTCATCTCAACCACGCATCAAATATTTAAATATGGATTCAAGGTCCTCATCTTTACTGTAAACTTCTTTGATATCATAGTCTTTTTCGATCACCAGTTTTGAAAATATTTCGTAGAACTCTTCAAGTTCGGATACTTTGACTGTCAATTGGTGGTTAACCACATCAACCGATTTAACCCATTCATATTCCAGCAAGTCCTTGGCCAACCGGCGGCGCTCATCACAGCTTATCACGATGTTGTGGGGATATTGATCCAGTAAAGTGCGCATCTCGGATATCGTACCGTAGGCTATAGAACGGCCGCGGTAAAGTAGAACGACATTGTTGGTCACCCGTTCTATGTCCTGAAGAACATGGGAGCTGATTATGATATTCTTGCCCTCTTGGTGGAGTTTTTCTATTATATGGAAAACATTTTTCCTTACAGTGGGGTCCGTTCCTGCAAGGGGCTCATCCAAGATGATAAGGGACGGTTCGTGTATTAGAGTGCCTGCTATCTTTATCCTCTGTTTCATCCCCTTACTGTATCCCTGGATCTTTCGGTCAAGAAATGATACCATATCGACAAGATGGGCCGTGTCTTGAATCCGTTCTTCCAACTGCAAACTTTCCAGACCCCTTAATCCTCCTGTGAATTTTAAATAGTCATATCCAGATATATTCTCAGGTAAGAACTCGTGATCAGGAAGATAACCCATATGCTGCATCAGTGGATGATTCGCCCAGGGGTTCTGCCCCCTAACTAAAATATATCCCTTGTTAGGTCGAAGCAGACCCATCATGAGCTTGAACAGTGTACTCTTACCGGCACCGTTGGGGCCCACTACACCAGTTATGCCCTGCCCTATGTTCAAGGAAAGAGAATTCAGCGCAATGACATCGCCGAACCATTTGGAAAGATTCCTCACCTCAATTAACAATCCTACGACACCTCCTCATGAACTTTTACTCTCCACGCGGTTATCATTAAAGGTGGAACAAGGAATAAAAACAGCGACATTGCGTAAAGTCTACTGTCTATATCCAGGGGAAGACCGAAGCCGTATATCAACTCGAAGGAGTAATGCAGTACGTTCATGGGATTAACGAGGTTCCAGTTAGCAGAGGTGTTGGAGAAAAATTCGGAAACCACAGTTAAGGAAAAGAGTGTCATGAACGTCCCTATACCGGCATAGGCCTTTCTTTTCGTCAAGGACGAAAGCATCATCCCGTATGGTAAGAACAGAACGGATGCGAAAAATCCGGCGATCAAGGTCAACAGCAGGACACGGAACCCCCCGGCGTAATTCGGACCGGTCTGGGTGGCTATGATCATCAACCCCACCACGAAAGTAGGGAGTGTACAAAAGGTGGACATCACCAAAAAAGCACCCCCGAGCTTGCCTATGATGTATTCCGTGACACCTAGGGGTCTTGAAAAGTATATCACAAAGGACTTGTTTCGAAGGTCCTGGGAGATCAAGTTAGACGTGACTCCGGCGGATAGTAAAAAAATAAAGACACTAAAAACACCGCTGGTTAGATAGGTCCAACCAAAGAAACCTTCGCCTACAAGCATCCATGCGGTCAGTCTTGTATGGGGTGTCATCACAAGAAAGACGCCTGGGAATGCGTGAACCAGCACTATGCCGATTATGAATAAAGAGAGTATACCCTTGGAGGAAAAGGACGCTGCTATAACCCTGTAAACAACTGCCGACAGCCGAGTCAGGTATCGAGTTCTTATACCTGACCAATCCTTGTACTTCACAGGCATCAACGGCATAGTTAGGTACCTTCCTTGAATGCCAAAAAGAATACATCTTCCAGGCTCCGAATGTACGGAAGGTATTCTCTAACCCTAAGGTCATGTTCTAAAACCAGTCTGAAAAATTCTTTACTGCCTTTGTCCCATTCCATGATAATATTTAATTCATTTCCAGATATTTTTGATCTGTAAACCTCGTATGATTTTTCAACATATTTTTTAAACAAGGATAGCTCGCCGGGTTCTCCCGTCACCCTGCATTTCATGGCCTTTTCATCGCCCTTGAGTATGTCTTTCAAAGGACCCGTGCGGAGGTGCCGTCCCTGGTGTATTATCACTATATAATCAGCGGTTCTTTCTATTTCATGTAGCAGGTGTGAACTTATTATCACAGTCTTTCCGGTATCCCCTATCATAGATATCAACTCCAACATATCCTCTTTACCTTCCGGGTCCATACCTTCCGTCGGCTCGTCTAACAGTAGTATGGGAGGATCGTGGACCAAGGCCTGGGCGAGTTTGATTCTTTGTTTCATGCCGGTTGAATACGTGCCTATATTCCTGTATCTCTCTTCATTCACCCCTACAAAGTCCAAAACCTCATGGGCCCGCCAAACCGTATCATCCTTTTCCATCCCGGATATTTTTCCGAAATGAGACACAAGGGATACCGCGTTCATTCCATCGATTAAACAGTCGTGTTCCGGCATATACCCTATGTTATCCCGAAGGTAAAGCGTGTGCTTCCAGGGTACCATCCCACGCACCTTCACTTTACCTTTCTCCGGCTTTTTTAAACCGATGAGAACTTTTATCAACGTACTTTTTCCGGCGCCGTTGGGTCCCAGTAGGCCGGTTATACCGGATGGAAGTGAAACTGAAAAGGAGTCAAGCGCTACTACCTGGCCGTAGGTTACCCGAAGGTCCCGTATATCTATGGTGGGCCTTTCCAGTGTTCACCACCTCTATTTTCTATCATAAGTATCTAACCATGTTTATACATCTTTCCCCGTCTGTATAAAAATTTTCTATGGTTCCCTGCTGTTGAAACCCTCTTTTCTTGTAAAATAAAATGGCGTTCTTATTAGAAGGTCTAACTTCAAGTGTTATCTTCTTTGTGCCGTGTTTAGCACAACTGTTTACAAAGGTTTCAAGCATCCTACTTCCTATACCTTTACACCTATGGTCCGGATGAATAGCAATCATTAATATCCTAGCACCTTGAGGAGACTCAACAAGGCCACAGATGAAACCGACCACTGCGCCGCCGACGGTGTAAACAAAGAATTCGCAATTTCTTGCCTGGTTTATGAAGAGGTACACATCCAAGGAGTAACTTTCCTGTAAAGATATGTTAGCGAGGTCCTGTACGGCCTTTAAATCTTTCATTTGAAACGGGCGTAGCATGGTTATCTAACCCCTATTTGTAAATTAGGTATTTATCATTTGTCTATTTTTTTGGCAATATTTTAGAAATTCGCCGCAATATTTAATAGGGTCCGAAGGCGTTGTATACTTGTACAGAGGAGAAAGCGTTAAGGAGTCTTAATATGTTGGCACACAAAAATGGAGTAAAAGAGCCCCCTGCCGCCGCTATGCCCGGATCGGAGTTGTCCTCCAAAACTGCCTTTATTCAGTGCCTGGAAAAAACGTTGGAATTCGCTGATGAAGAAGATTTTGCACACTGTGTCGAGAGAGCGATAGAAACTGTTGGCCCTTGAACATTTTTCCGATTTATAGTCGAAGATGCAAAAAACTTATTTAAAGTGTATCTTTGACCATGATACAGCGGGACCCGATATGATGTCACTTGAACAGAGTAGCAAAATGGCTATACGAACATGTATGGGCATTACAGATGAAGACATAGTTACGATTCTATCCGATAAAAGAAGTGAAAGTGTAGGCCGTGCTCTACAACGGGAAGCGGAGAAGATAACAAAGCATGTCAACATATTTAGCCTAGAAGATTACGGAGTACGTCCTTTGAACTATTTGCCCCATATCATCAAAAAGAGCGCCCGGGCATCCACCGCTACAATCTGGACCGCCGGATCTTTTATTAACGAACTGGAGTCGGTAAGAATGCCTTTTTGTAAATGTGCTATCAACGGGGGCAGGCACGCGCATATGGTGGGAGTCACCGAATCCATATTTAAGCGGGGACTTTCCGGTGATTACGTAAAGTTATATCATTTCACAGAAAAAATCAAAAATATCGTCAAAGATGTGGATACCATACTAATTAAAACCGATAAAGGGACCGACCTCAAGGTAAAGGTGGGGAAATATAAATGGGTAGCATCTGCGGGCATTTTACATACGTTGGGTACGTGGCACAATCTACCCGACGGGGAAGTATTCACCGCACCCCACAGGATGTCGGGTACCGCGGTTGTAGATGGGACCCTAGGAGATTATTTTGATAGTAAATACCGCCCCGAACACACTCAAAAATACCCATTGACCCTTGAGATCGAAAACAAAAACAAACCGGTTCTAACCAGAATAGAATGTGAAGACCGCGATCTGAAACAGGAATTCGAAGATTACGTTGACCAGGACCCATACTCACGCATAATCGGCGAAATCGGATTAGGGACTAATTTATTCTTGGAATCTCTTATGGGCAATATGCTCATCGATGAAAAGTATCCCGGTGTACACATAGCCTTCGGAGATCCCATCGGAAACATGACCGGAGCCGACTGGAGCTGTCCAACCCACTTGGATGTGATTATGAAAGATTGCAACACGTGGGCAGGGGACCTGCAGATAATGGAAGATGGAGAATACCTGATAGACGAGGTAGATTAAGGCACAGCTATATGATAAGTGTGTTTTCCAAATATGTCGAATTTTGCGAACCTGTCAAGTTTTTAGTGATTTCACAAATGTTCACGATCCATGAAAATTCATCTAGTATATTATATGCCATCAAGGATCATCAAGAAATGATCAAGTGTCACTAAGAACCTGACAGGCTCAATTTTGCGAAAGACTTATTAACATGTGCATCTATGTACATATGTACAAAGGTACAAGCGTATCAACATCACGATAATCACCCTCCCTCCCTTTTTTAAAATATTTTGCTCCAGCCTTTAAGTTTTGATATATACTCTTCGCTCAGTCCGTGTTCCTTTGCCCCAGCAAGTATGAGATCCATATATCTTTTTGAAGGTATAACATGGGTTTTTTCCCTGTACTCCACCGTTCGATTTACCATGTATGTCACCACGGTTTTCCATCTGGATTCCGTTTTTACGGGGAAATATACTCGACTGTAAAGACCTATTTCCATGTGCCTTTTTACCACCCTACTTTCGTATCCGTCCAAGGTAGAAAGCTCCGAAGGGTCGACTGTATATATTATACCCTCGACCCAATCATCTTCCTCTCCCGGAAGTAGGTCTATTACGCCGCCTTTCCATTCCGTGGAATGCCGTGTGAAGGCGATTTTCCAACCCGGGATGGTACCTACCTTATACCCTTTTATTTCAACATCTCTTCTTTCCATCTGACCGGTGCTCATGTTGTTTCCATAGGCAAAGTAACTCAACTCTTCTTTATCCATGATATTCATTAGTACATATGATAGAGCACATATAAGAAATCAGCGCTTACGACAGATAAACATACCCCTTTTTCAACATACTTAGGTAGTATATCATAGAAGTGAAAGAAGAATTGGTGAAAAAGATAGGCGAATTCGTTACCGATTGGATGGTAGAGGATAAGATACCCGAAGTCGGCCTTGTTATAGTTGATAAGTTTACTCGCTTTGGCGGTGATGCAGCTTGTAGGAAGGGTCTGATCACGACCGAGGATTTCATATCGAACTATCTACAGGTAGTATACCCTCTCTAGCGGTCAGCGAACTGCTGATTAACAGACTTACCGATATAGAGGAGAGGAGAGCACCGATGGGGGGTTTAGGGGATTTCTACCGGCACCTGAACGGCGGGAGGCAATCAAATGTATTACTGCAAAACTTTACGTATCCTTCCAAGGGCCCAATCTATCTGATCCTTGGTGATCACCAGAGGCGGAGCAAACCTGAGCACTGTCTTTTTCGTGTCCTTGACCAGTATACCTTCCTCTTTCAACCTTTCCGCATAGGGCCTGGCCTTTTCTGTTAACTCCACACCGATGAACAGGCCCCTTCCTCTCACTTCTTTTATGGTTGAGTTGTCTATGGCTTTCAAGCCGTTCCTGAAGTACCGGCCCATTTCCCGTGAATTTTCAACTAAATTTTCTTCTTCAATAACTTCCAACGCCTTTGTTGCAGCCACGGTACCTAGAGGGTTACCGCCGAAGGTCGAACCGTGTGAGCCCGGGTCAAAAACTTTCATAACGTCGTCATCGGCGACTATGGCGGAAACGGGATAAACCCCGGCGCTCAATGCCTTACCTAATATGTAGATATCAGGAACAACTTCTTCCCAATCACATGCAAACATCTTACCGGTCCTGCCCAGACCAGTCTGTATCTCGTCCGCTATGAATAGGACGTTATTTTTTTTACACAACTCTCGTGCCTCTTTTAGATAGCCTGTGGGAGGGAGTATTATACCTCCTTCGCCCTGCATAGGTTCCACTAAAAATCCCACCGTTTTTGGTCCTATCGCCTTCTCCAGGGCATCTATGTCTCCGAAGGGCACAAGTTTAAACCCTGGTGTGAAGGGGCCGTACCCTTCTTTATACTCTGGATTGGTACTGAAAGAGATAACGGTGATGGAACGCCCGTGAAAGTTGTTGGAACAAGCGATTATTTCTCCATCTGGGATATTCTTTTCAAAGTGGCCCCACCTGCGGGCGGCCTTGATGGCCGTTTCCACTGCCTCGGTTCCCGAGTTCATAGGGAGCACCTTTTCTTTACCGGTCAACTCCGATACTTTTTTGTAGAAATTACCTAGTTGATCATTCATGAAGGCACGGGATGTTAAAGTGAGGTGATCCGCTTGCTCCTTTAACGCTCTAACGACTTTGGGATGGCAGTGTCCGTGGCTGACTGCGGAGTAAGCGCTCAGCATATCCATGTACTTGTTTCCTTCGATGTCTTTTACCCAAACCCCTTTTGCCTCGGAGATCACCACCGGCAGAGGGTTATAGTTCTTGGCGCCGTACTTCTGAGTTAGTTTTATTATCGCTTCGCTGCCCCCCGGCGGTGTGCATTCTTCTTCATCCTTATTTTCTTTTTCAGAGCCCATGTTATCAGCGATTACCCCGAAAGTGTAGTTGTATTAAAATATTTGTCAGGTTTGTGGATATTTAGCACTTCACTCTGCTTTTTGTCGAGACCGGAGCGTTAACCTTTTATAATTTTATAAGAATGTGTAAAGTGATAATGATGTTAAAAAGGATCATGGCTGTATGTGTTGTGACGCTGCTTTTAATCGGTCTGTCTCCCTTTGGGTCCACTGCTAATGGGGATATAAGAGAGGAGGAAATTTTAGAGATCATTTTTGCAGGTGGCAGCGGGACCGAGGATGATCCGTATTTGATAGAAGACGTTTACCAACTACAGGCGATGAATGAAAACAAGACATCCCACTACGCACTAGTGAATGACATCGATGCGAGTGTGACGAGAGATTGGAACGATGGAGAAGGTTTTGAACCGATAGGTTATGATGATTTTCCGTTTTGGGGTAATTTTAATGGCGACGGATATAGCATTTCAGGATTATATATCAACAGAACAGGTCAGGATGACGTTGGATTGTTTGGATATTTAAGTGGTTCTATCAACAACGTTGGATTGGCTAATGTGAACATTACAGGAGGAAGTGGAGTAGGCGGACTCGTGGGACGTAACGATGGCACGGTGTCGGACTCGTATGCTACGGGAAGCGTGAGTGGATACTGGTATGTCGGAGGGATCATGGGGGGGAACGGTGGAACGGTGGATAACTCCTATGCGACGGGAAACGTGAGCGGTAACTTGGATGTAGGCGGGATCATGGGGGGGAACGGTGGAACGGTGGATAACTCCTATGCGACGGGAAACGTGAGCGGAGGTAGCCGTGTAGGCGGGCTCATGGGAACGAATTGGGACACGGTGGATAACTCGTATGCCACGGGTAACGTGAGCGGTGATCAATATGTAGGTGGGCTCGTGGGAAGTAACGAGCAGGGTATGGTGAAAAACTCGTATGCCACGGGAGATGTGAGCGGTGACGACCGTGTAGGCGGGTTCATGGGACAGAACTACTATGGCACGGTGAACAACTCGTATGCTACAGGAACCGTAACCCGCAAATCCGATTCAACTGGGACAGACTTCGGCGGCTTCGGCGGACGTAATTTTCAAGGAAAGATAAACAACTGTTACTCAACAGGTAGCGTACATTACGAAGGTACAACTGACCCAACAGACAAAGGATTTGCCGGAAGTGTGGATACCGGTGGTGATTACGAGATGAGCGGTAATTTCTGGGATGTTGAAACAAGTGGGCAGACTGACACAGCTGGCAACGCAACAGGCAAGACCACCGCCGAGATGAGGGATATCACCACTTTTGCAGATGTTAGCTGGGATATCGTAGGGGTGAAGAGTGTCGAAACACGAAATATTAATCACATCTGGAATATTGTAGATACGGAAACACATCCGTTTTTAAGCTGGGAAAGTGTACAAGAATACGCACTAGAAATTTTCATCCAAGGAAAGGGGACGACATCGCCTGTTCCCGGCGATCATTTTTATACCCCGGGGGAGGAAGTGATCGTAGAGGCGATCCCGGACGAAGGGTGGTATCTCAGTCACTGGACCGGAGACGTACCCGAAGGAGAATACAATGATACCCTAGAGATATTGATGGTCGAGGATAAAAATGTCACCGCTCATTTTGAGGAGGTGATACCACCCACTGTCGATGTCACGTTTCCAGACGAAGGAGAAGTATTCGATACGGATACGGTCAATGTAGAATGGGAGGTTGTGGAAGGCACCTACCCCATAACGTTCTACGAGATCCAGCTGAATGACGGTGCTTGGATTTACAAGGGTACGAATACCAGTCATACCTTCCAAGAACTTGATAATCGCCGGCACACCGTGAACATTCGGTCAGTGGACAAAGAGGGGTACTACGACATCGAAACCGTCGAATTCGAAGTGGACGTTAGGGTCCCTGAGTTCATACCGGAAGACTTAGAACTGGAAGTACATCCACAGGAAGGCACCGTGTCTCTTGAAGTTGTCATCGAAATCGGAGCTAGAAACACCGGAGGTTTGGACGGTGAGATAAAATTGTTCATAGACGATGAGCTCATATACACCCTCCTGGTACCGGCCTATGGAACCCAGAACAAATCTTTCGCACATACGTTTCGAGAAACCGGTACTTACGAGATCCGGTTCGGCGAATTAACGGAGACCGTGGTGGTAAAGGGGGAAAAAAAACATGCGGAAAACCTGAATTGGGTACCTCCACTGGCCGGGATGATCTTGATGTCGTTGATCACAGGATCCTTACTTATGAAGCAATTGTACGACGAAAATTCTTCCGGCAAAGAAGAATTGACTGATGAAGGGAAAAAAATCCAGATGATCGAACTCTCAAAAAAAGAGTGATCTTGACTATCGTAATCTATAACTCTAATAGAATTTGAAGCATATAATGATCTAGATGTGCTACAAACACAATTTGTAATTGTATCATGGGAAAATTTAATATCACCTTATCGGGATGGTTAAGTTGAGGTGAAAAATATGTCTGCATTGAAGCTAGAAAGCCCGGCTTTTGAAAACGGAAAGAAGATTCCTAGAAAGTATGGATACAAGAAAAAGAACATCAACCCTCCTTTAAATATTAAAGGAGTATCGGATGGAACGAAATCTCTGGCCCTTATAATGGACGACCCTGATGCCATGGCGCCTGCCGGCAAGGTATGGGATCATTGGGTGATCTGGAATATATCCCCGAATACAAAAAAAATCAAGGAAGGCAGTGTGCCTAAAGAGGCTGTCGAGGGAAAGAGCGATTACGGCGAGATAGGTTACGGAGGACCGGCTCCGCCGGACAAGGAACACACATACGTATTCAAGCTATATGCACTGGATAATACACTTCCCTTGAAAAAGGGCGCTACAAAGGATAAGTTAAAGAAGGCGATGAAGGGCCATGTTTTGGCAAAGTCCGTTCTAAAAGGCACCTATGCACCCTGAATAAAGGCGGTCAAGTCCATGGACAAAATTAGGTACATCCCAACCATAGAAGATAACGGTCCAAGACAGATGGCTATAGACGAAGCTATCTTGAGATGCTATGATAAAGGTTTATCACCTCCCACGCTGAGATTCTTTAAGTTCTCTCCGTCGGCTATCACCATGGGTTACGCTCAGGACGTAAAGAACGTGATCGATACCGATAGGTGTCGTGAGCTGGATATGCCCTATGTAAGAAGGATCACCGGCGGAGGTACGGTCTATCACGATCTACAAGGGGAGATTACTTACTCTATAGTCACAGACAAGATATCGGGAAGTATAGAGGACAGCTTTCACCATCTTCTGAAGCCTATAATTAACACGCTGCAGGGATACGGTCTTGATGCGGCGTTCAAACCATACAACGACATACTGGTAAACGGCAAAAAAATATCCGGAAGCGCGCAGAGGAGGGCAAAGAAAGGCATGCTTCAACACGGCACTTTGATGTACGCCACCGACCTGAGCACCCTAGCCAGCATACTGCTGTTGGACGAGGAAAAATTGCGTGCAAAGGGGGCAGGATCCTTTTTCGACCTCGTAACAACCATGGAGGACGAACTAGGACGTAAACTAGACCCGGATGAACTCATTATAGATATGAAAGATGCATACAAAAAACATCTCCAGGTAGAACTCGTTCCCGACGAGTTGAACGAAGAGGAATTGGATATGGTAGATAAATTAACAAAAAAATATTCAGATGAGCGATGGACGTATAACAGAAAATGGAAGGTTTAAAAAATGGATATAAGGGTCTCAAGCGGAACCGCATCATACCTCGGTCTAAAGAAAATTAAATGCATGGAACGACCCACCACCGCCTACGTACTGATACCGGGAGCTCCGTGCAGAGGAAAATGTGTTTACTGCCCCCAATCATCCACCGACGGAAAGTGGCTTTCAAGGATCTCTTGGCCGTCCTTTGGCTTAAATGAGCTCACAGAACACATCAAGGGATCCGATCTGCAGCGCGTATGCATTCAATCGCCGGATGTAGACGGTTATGAAGATAGAATCCGAGATGCGGTTTCTTTGCTAGAGGAAACTAAAAAGCCGGTCTCCGTATCCGCCCCGCCTCTACCGAAAAACATTTTAAGGGAACTTCGTAAAGGCCCCGTGGACCGTATCGGAGTAGGTATAGATGCGGTAACGGACGATCTGAGAAGAAAAACAAAGAAAGGCTATGCACCGATGATATTCTGGAATTATCTAGGTGATGCTTTAGACGTATACGGTAAAGGGCACGTGACCGCCCATATGATAGCTGGTATGGGTGAAGACTTGGAACAACTTGCCCACGCGGCATACAGGGCCTCCAAGAACGGCGCGGTAGTTTCATTATTCTCATATGTTTCCAAAGGAAAAGAAGTTGACCTGAGATACTACCGTCAAGCACAGCTTTTGACTCACCTGATAGAAATCGGGTACGGCCCCTACGAGGCTCTCTCGTTAACACATTATCCAACGGATATCCGTGAGCATGTGGAAGAGGGCACACCTTTCCGAACAAAAGGTTGCCCTGGCTGTAATCGTCCGTACTACACCACCAGGCCGGGTAAAGAACACAGAAACTACCCACGGGAACCTACATGGGAAGAAATACAAAAGATAGCCTCGGATCTGAGATATTGACCACGGTGGATACATATGACGCCGTGGCAAATCAATATCGGGAACGTACTTTGAAAGAGGGCGACCGTAGATTCCAGGAACGGATGTTATCGGATACCTTAGAGATGCTGCCAAGTTCCCCAACTATATTGGACCTGGGATGCGGTGATGGTAGGGATACTTCTTTTCTGGATGAAAGAGATATCCATGTGACGGGATTGGATCTATCCAAATCCATGATCAACCTTGCCCGTCAGTTGTTTCCGGATTGTAAATTCGTACGTGGTAACATGGCAAAGACGCCCTTTGCAGATGATACCTTTGACTGTGTGTGGTCCAGCGCATCCATGATACATTTTCCCAAGAAAGATTTGAGTAAGGTAGAAAAGGAGATCCACCGTATATTGAAAAGGAATGGCCTCTTGGTTTTCAGTTTCAAAGAAGGGATAGATGAAGGGTATGAATCAGGGACTTATGGAAGAAAGCGATACTACTCATACTACACCCTAGCGGAGCTTGAGGAAATGCTCACTTTTTTCCATATACTGACTTTCAGAAGATATCCTGAAGAGATCATGGGTAACAGGTTCGTTTACTGCTGGCTCGAGCTCAAAAAAACAAACCGAGGTAATATCCGGCACCGATAGATCCCAGTATGGCTACGGCCAGTAATGCATAGTTAACCATGCTCCATCGAAATATCTTAGCACCGTCAAGGGGCCCTATAGGTAAAAGGTTGAAACCACCTATTATCAGATTAACAAGTGCAACGAATCCTAATATCCACGACAGCCATATACCTTGAATATCTAAGGCAAAGGCACCTATCAGGAACAGGGTTCCCACAACCCAATTGGTGGCCGGTCCGGCGGCACTTATCTTCCCGCTCTGCTCCTTGGTCATGTAGCCATTTATCATCACAGCTCCTGGTGCGGCAAAGATGAAACCGAAAAGGCTGAAAAACAGAGCCATCAGTAAACCCCAGGTCCACATTCGAAATTCAGCCCAACAACCGTATTTCCGTGCCAAATTACGATGGGCCATTTCATGAAAAAGAAAAGCGGTGCCAACGGCCAAAGCGGATATACCGAACCACACCGGGAAACTAGCGATTGATATATTTCTCAATCCACCTGAAAAAGTGATGGAAAAAGCCAAGCTAAGTACCATGAAGGCGATGAAAAGCTCCTTTTTTTCCCTATCACTCATCTTATCACTTCTGCTGCCGATACTTATGGTGTACTCATTCATTTTTAACTCATCTCCTCTCTGAATCTGTTTGATAGGTCCTTGATAACCTCCGTTTCATAAACCTCTTCCTTTAAAGATATCGCTCCGGCGGCTGCGTGGGGGTGACCTCCTGCCTCCCCTATAATGGAAAATGCCTTGTCCATGATCTTCCCCAGGTCAATATCTGTAAGGGTTGAACGGGCGGACATGTATATGATTTCATTGATCTTGCCAAAAACTATGACGGTGTGAACATCTTTTTCAGCTATTAACCGCTCCGCGATCTGGGGAACATCGTCCTTTGTGGATACAACCCCAGCATAGGCCGACATTATTCCGTTAGATACCTCCCGGTTGATTATGGCGGTTCCGAGAGAACTGACGGTAGAAGAGTTCAATGAAGGGCTTTCAAAAAGATAAAACAGCTCGGTATCACATAACGGAACCAGGTGAGACATGGCTTTGAAATCCAATGGTCCCATGTTCTTTGTGAATCCTTGTGTGTCCACTTTGATACCGTATAATAATGCCGATGCCAGCAGCGGTTCGATATCCAAACCTGTGTTCAGCAGATGCTCGGTCATAAGCGTAGACGTGGCACCGACATCGGATTCTATCTGTACATATCCTCCCTTTTCCCTGGGACTCTCAGACGGATGGTGGTCGATCACTATATCCGGGACCGTATCTTTGGGTAGTGTATTGTTAACCGACGGCTGAGAAAAGTCAAGAAATACCAGTGGTCTGTCTTTTTCCAGTATACCGCCGATATCGTCTTTTTTAACATTTATCAACTCCACACCGGTAGCCTTTACAAAGAGTTCATTTTCAGGGTGCCCGATATCACCGGAATAATAAGTACGGCAGTTCATACCCTGGTGTGAGCACAGTGATTTAAAGGCCATGGCCGAAGCGATGGCATCCGGGTCGGGATTATCGTGAAGAAACACAGAGAATTCACACCCTAACCTTTCTATGTGATCCATAAGACCTGTCGTACGGCGGATGCGCTCGTATTTGATACGTTCTTTTATCAACAGCGATGCAAGCACAGCACCGGGCGGGATTAGTACATCGATACCCTTCGCTATGTCGACCGATTCCATATCTGAATACAGCATCACCGGAAAATCGTATTGATTTCGGACCTCCCTAGATTCAAGTAAGAGCAGAGCATCTGCATCAGTTATCTCTTCCATGCTCTGAATTATTCTTGCCTTCTTTCCCAGTTTTCTCAATTCGTTTGCAACATTTTTTGCCAATTTACCGGAACCCAGGATAACATACATAAATTCACTTTCCTTGTTTGAACTCTTCATGGAAGGTGTTTCTAAATTGATTGAACTGCTTTTTTTCCATTATACCTGAAGGAAGTGAGACTAATACTATTCCTTTGTTATCATTTGCCTTCTCTCTGACAAAATCCATGAACTTTTGTAGTTGGGCGAAGTCGACATAATGTATCACCCGATCTATCCCGTCAAATAAAATCACCGCATCTTCATTAAACTTGAAGAATTTACCTACCACCGTGCCCAGCTTGTTTAAATTACCATAATTAACGCTTTCGTGATCCGAAGAACCGTATGATTTTCCAAGAGTACAGTAGACAACGTTATCGTTTTCTCCGTATCGGTTCACTATACTTTCGATAGATTCGTCTGTGATACACAGTCCTTTACAGGTATCCGATACATATTCAAAAAAGGTATTCAACGAAGACTCAGGCCTTGTTTCTATGAACAGGTACATGTTTCCTTCCGTGATCTCTGGAATATCCAAGGTCTCGGGAGCCGGAGTGCGCTCAACTTCCTCAGGTTCAAGGATGCAAGGGTCGTCCAATAGTTTATACCTTTTAGAACGTACATCCTGATATAACGTACCCAGCTTCCCCTCCATCCTGCTCTTTAGCTCCCATCCGTCGTAGCGAGATACCATGCTCTTCGCACCTCTCCAACCCTCCTTCAGACCTTCTTCATAGCCCTTTAAATACAGTTCTATCATCTTTTCTTTATCCATTAATGGTACCTCCAACATGCGGCTTTATTTACCCTATGTACCTAAGGTGCTCCGATTTGTTTTCCTGGCCCAAATTACCACTGAGGTCCATATCCATCACCTTGCTGGTGAGCTCCTTGACCTCTTCGGCCTTGTCATCAAGGGCATCAAAAGATATATGTTCTATGTTTAAAAGGGATATCAATATCTTGAGTACCTCCCGGGATGCGGTGGGATCTACGAAATAGCCAGAGGTTTCCCCCATAAGACACAGACCGGATATACCATATATCTTATCTCCAAGGCCTAATAGTAAACCGCTGGCGCCCACTATGCCTGAAGCAGGGTGCTCTCGATCAAAGACCACTCCGTGCTCTTTTGCCTCTTCTACCAAGCCGATACTGCTAGCGGCTCCAAGGACCCTCGGTGTAGATACCATTGAACCCTGGCCGTACCCACCTAGAGCGTAGATAGTTTCCACATTGAATTCACTGCATATCTTCAGCAGCTTGTCAGTAAGTACGTACTGGCCCTGGGGGGTCATGCCCTGGTAATCTCCTGTCAATATGATCACATCCCGCTTTTCAGGACCAACTTCCTTTGCATAGTAAAGTCGATTACCCACCAATTCAGTCACACCGTCCTCGTTTACCAAAACCTGCGGCGGAAAATAAATAGAGTAAATCTCAGCCAAAAGTACGGCATCTAATTCATCTATGAGGTGTTCGGCGGCCAGCTTGCCTACGTTACCGACACCGGGCAGACCTTCGATGAATATAGGTCTTTCAAGTTCCATTTCTTTGATGTATTTAACTATGATCTTTTCCATATTATCAATTACCTCTTAACATTTTTTAGTTTCCTGCGGTACCCGCCGTACCTGTCTTCCGGAGAATATTTAGGTGGTTTTGGATTTATGGTATCCCTACCACAATCGGGACAGCTATCGGTCAGGGAATACGATTTGCATTTGGGACATTTTTTAATCTTTTTCATGTGTCATACCCGCTAGGTTTGGATTGCACGGGGGGATATTTAAGCCTTTTCGAAGAGTTATCCTTTCAATATCTCCTGATACTCTGGTATAACATCATCACAGAAGGATTTCATTCCCTCTTCGGTCTTGGTATGTATCATCATCTTCTCGATCACCGGGAACGGTATAGTAGCTATATCCACACCCATCTCGGCACAGAGCCGCACCTGGCGGCCGGTCCTGATGCTGGCGGCGATTATCTCGGTTTCGAGATCGTAGCTGTCGTATATCTGCTTAACAGACCACAGCATATCTATCCCTGAAAAAAGTCCGTCGTCGTTGGCCCAATCGTATAATTTCATTATTTGGTGATCTTTATAGACTATGTTATCTATATCTTGACGGTCGATGAAGGCACCCAACTTTTGTTCCCACACCCGAAGTGCGAGCTCCTCTGGATAATAGGTTCCTTTGGGATAATCCGCACCTTTTTTTAGACCGATGCATTTCCGTATATAATCGTCTATACGTCCAACGAAGGGGCTGACGTAGGCGGCCCCTGCCTTGGCGGCCATCAGGGCCTGGTTCGGTGCCATAATCAAAGTGCTGTTAACGGGTATACCCTGGTCCGAGAGCTCCTTTGTAACTTTTATGCCGGAGAAATTATCGTCTCCTAATTCCATAGCGGTGTTCACCGGAACCTTTACCACCACATTGTTGTTTATGTGGTTGAATTTGTCGTAAAGCACTTTTGCCTCGGATATCATCCCTTCCTGAGAGGTGGCTCCGACTTCAAGGCTAACTGGACCGTCTACGGTGCGGAGGATCTCTCCGAGATACTCCTCAAGACTGATGTCTTCACCGGCTGATTCAACAGCCCTTTTTATCAAAGAGGGATTGGTGGTGACTCCGTCCAATATCCCCCATGATTCGGCTTCCTTTATCTCTTCCTTTTTTGCAGTGTCCACAAATATCTTCATCTTATCGACCTTTACTTCCTATCTATTACGTCATGTGCCGCTTCAACTATGTATTCAGCGGTAAGTCCGTATTTATCCATCAGCTCGTCACTTCCGCCGGACTCGCCGAAGACATTGGCTACGCCTACTCTCTTCATAGGTACATGGTAGTTTTCCGAAAGAGACTGGGATATACCGCTTCCCATACCCTGAGATACCACATGTTCCTCGGCTGTAACTACCCCACCTGTTTTTTTAGCTGATTCAATTATGATATCCTCATCCAGAGGTTTTATGGTGCTCATGTTGATCACCCTGGCATCTATCTGATGTTTCTTTTCAAGTATCTTAGCGGCCTTTAGACAGCGTGAAACCATTATACCTGTTCCTATGAGAGTGACATCATCACCTTCCTTTAAAAGCATGGCTTTCCCCATCTCAAAATGATCGTCTTCGTCGGTGATTATGGGTATGTTGGACCTCCCCAACCGCAGGTAAACCGGACCCACGTAATCGGAAATGGCACGGGTAGCTTTGACTGTTTCATTATAATCCGCAGGCGCTATGACCCGCATATTCGGGAGTACACGCATCAGGGCGATGTCTTCCAGCATCTGATGAGATGCGCCATCTCCTCCAACAGTTATGCCTGCGTGGGTGGAGACGATCTTAACGTTGGCCTTTGTATAAGCTATGCTTTGACGCACCTGGTCGTATGCCCTTCCGGTGGCGAAGACCGCAAAGGTGCTGGCGAACACGGTCTTTCCGGACATGGCAAGGCCTGCGGCTATACCCATCATGTTCTGCTCGGCTATACCGGCGTTGAAAAAACGTTCCGGGAACTCAGTACCGAATTTTTTTATCCTGCACGAACCGCATAGGTCCGCACCTATAGCGATTATATTTTCTCTTTCTCTGCCTAATTCAACCAAGGTCTCCCCGTATGCATCCCTTTGTTTTGCCATCTCCCACATATCTATTCACCTACCAGTTCTTTAAGGGCGATCTCAAGTTGTTCATCGTCAGGAGGCTTTCCGTGGAATGCCAGGGAACCCTCCATGAAGGTTACACCCTTGCCTTTTACGGTATGGGCGATGATTATGGAGGGTTTTCCATCCACATCTCTTGCTTTCCCTACCGCCTCCATTATCTCACGGATATCGTGACCGTTGATCTCCTGAGTATGCCATCCGAAGGCCCTCCATTTTGAAACGATGGGCTCTATTGACAGCACATCTTCCGTGGCCCCGTCGATCTGAAGTTGGTTTCTGTCAAGGAAAACTATCATGTTGTCCAACTTGTGATGGCTGGCGAACATTGCCGCTTCCCATATTTGTCCCGACTGTACCTCACCGTCCCCGAGGACAGCATATATCATGTGAAGCTCCCGGTCTATCTTGGCCGCCAGTGCCATCCCGCATGCTATGGATAGTCCCTGACCCAGTGAACCCGTGGACGCATCAACACCAGGTACCTTGAGCATGTCCGGGTGCCCCTGCAATCGCGAACCGAGTTTTCTCAGGGTCATCAGTTCATCCACGGGAAAGTATCCCGATTCAGCAAGGACACCGTACAGTGCCGGAGCTCCGTGACCCTTGCTGAGCACGAAACGGTCCCGGTCCTTCCATTTAGGCTCCTCCGGTCGGTGATTCATCACCTCGAAATACAATGTGGTGATTATGTCCGTGGCGGAAAGAGACCCCCCAGGATGTCCCGAACCTGCGGCATGGGTGCTCTTAACGATGTGTATCCTAACTCTCCGTGCGATCTCCTCCAATTCCTTAATCCTGTTAGTATCGAGTTTTAACATCTACTAAATCTCCTGAATCTTTTGGGATGATTGCCTAAAGCACTATCCTTTATTATCTTTTTCGATTGCATGTGTGTTTAATTCCATGGAAAATATGCACGTAAAAATAATATACGAATAGGACATATGGTAGGCTATATGAGTGTGATCGAATCCCTGTTGGACCCTAGGACGGGAGCGGGCAAGGTACTTGTTTTCATCATGGTCTTTATCCTACCGATACCGATCATATTCGGTGTATTCCTGACCCATTACGAGCAAAGGCGGGTGGTACACCCGGACCCAAGTATGCATTATTCTTATAGCGTAACCGTAGAGACCCATGAGGACATGAGTTACATCCTCTATCTCCCCACATGGATCTCCCCGGAAGGGGACCCGATCCAAGAGATCCGGCACATAGAGTTCACCAAAGGTCAGGGTGATGTGGACCTGGTAGATACTGATCACGGTGCAGCCCTGGCAGTCGAGACACGGGGCCCGGTGGAGCTCTCGTTTTCCAGACGAAACGGGGAAATGGACATTCTCCCGGCGGAACCACCTACGATGTCCATGATGGCGGAAAACGAAACCGAGCAAAGCTATCGCAAATTCTATCGGGTGTACCTTGAAACCCAGGACGGACCTACACCGTTGAATTTGACACTGAGCTACTCTTTCGATGCAACATATATCTGTGAGGCTGTAGCCGAGATGGTAACCATAACCGGTGCCCTTGAGGAGGGATGGATCATACTGGAGGGCGAGAGATGGTGAGTGTGTCGGAAGTAGTTTCATGGAAGCATGAAAAGGATATCTGGCCCCTTGTGGTCGGTGCGTCCTATGCCGTCCTTGTGTTGTTACTGTGGATTCCCCTTTCCTTCGCTTACCATCGGTATTATGGACATGTTGTTTATCGTGATGAATTTATACCTTTCATTGTCTTTTTTGTGTTGGGAACGATTTTGCTTTCATTCATGATCGTACAAAAAAACAGGATCAGGGGAACAGAAAAAAACACCCCTTTACTGTCCAAGTATCTGTGTATAGGGGGTCTTGTCCACACGATTTTAGGCGGATCACAACTACTTGTATATTCGACGACTAGAGGCTACTTTTTTATGGTGGATCCAGACCTGGGAACTTCTTTGTTTACCAATCTCCCCCTTTCTTTGGTCCCCATGGAACAAATCAGGTTTGATATAGTGGAACCCTTTGGCGAATGGTCCCTTTTCTACATCACATGTCTATTCATCTTCATGGGTATCGCTTTCTCGCTCATTGGCTTGTTCCTGGAAGACGGAAATAGATCAGGTAGAGCGGTAAATATACTGGGTATTCTCATACCACTTTTAATCCCCCTGCATCTGGTGCTGTACATAGACAGTGCGGTTACCCATTCTAGCACGGGCGTCCTCTATGCTACCTTGGCGATACCCGCATTGTGTGTTCTGTCCGGTTGGGTAACCTATTCATCCCGGAGGGTCCGGAAACATTAATGGTACTCACTTGGTCAGCTTCTCCAGCAGACCGCCCTTCTTGGTCATCTTTCCGGTTATCAATCTGTCACTGTTGAATATTCGAACAGCGATGAATATCATCACCCCGGAGAAAACGAAGGTGTAGATTATGCCCCCTATGACCAGTAGATAATCGTCGAACATGAGCGACCTCATGGCAATTATCGGATGTGAGAAGGGTATGGCCAGCATTGTAACCTGCAGGGCTACCGGCAAATTCCCGAGATCTGTGAACATGAAAACAAACATGGGAAACATGGCCAGCCCTGTAACGGGGAACAGCAGGGACTGGGCGGATTTGTAATTCTCAGCGTAGGTGCCCAGTACAAGGCTGAGGGAAAGACCGGCCAGAAGGGCACCGAAAAGTGAGAGGCCCACAATAACGTAATCCAGTGTGCCCAGTGATAAACCGTACTCCGCCAGATTCACTTCGCCAAATTGGAAGGAACGCATGTAGTACCCGAATCCCAGCATGTAGATACCTGCCATGATAAGGCCGATGACGGCGGCACCGATGACCTTTCCGCCAACGATGGTTTCCCTTTTAACTGGAAGCGTGAGCAGGGTCTCAAGAGTCTTATCCTCCTTCTCCATGCCCATGGACGAGATTATTATGCCGCCTGCCATCATTATGAGCATCATGGTGACTATGGGCACCATTATTGATTGTGCGGATAGCATGCCGCTTAGGGTGCCGGGTGAGACACCTTCTATTTTCCTGCCCTTGAAATGAATTGTTTCCTCCCGACCGGTGGGATACAGCACGTGCACCGGATCTAGATCGTTATTTCTCTGTATCAACTCGGCGGATATACCCTGATTGATTATCGTGATTAGGTTATCTATCTTGGAGGATGGGATGGAATCCATAACACCCACGCCCTTCATGATCCACACGATGTTCATGGTACCTGTTACATTATTTTCTATGTTCCATGAGAAATCAGCCGGTATCTCAAGGACGGCGGAACCCCCTTCCTCTTTCATTATCTCAACGGCCTCGTTCATATCGTCTCCTTCGTATATTATATCCGCATTCTCCTCCAGGATGGAAACCGCCATCTCAGCATGTACGCCAGTATCCCTGTTGATAAGTGCGATCACCGGTTTTTCCTCCATCTCATCATCCATACCTCCCATGAAACTTCCCATGCCCGCAAAAACTATGGATATGACCACAACGGGAACGATTACCGAAGGTGTTAGCAATTCCTTCACCTCCTTCCTGATCATGCTCTTCAAACTCATTCGACCACCCTAGTGAAGACCTCTTCGATATTGCTTGCGCTGTACCGTTCTTTGAGGGCCGCGGGCGTCCCCTTCTCCACGATCCGCCCGTCGTCTATGAGTGCAATACGGTCGCACAGAAAATCCACTTCCAACATGTTGTGGGAAGATAACAGGATGGTGGTTCCACCCCTGGCATAGTCCTTTATTATATGTCTCACTTCCTGGGCGTTGATGACATCCAGCCCCGATGTGGGTTCGTCCAGTATGGCCACCTTGGGATCGATCATCATGGCCCTCCCCACCAGCAATCTTCGTTTCATCCCCTTGCTGTAGGCATCCACCTTGTCGTCTATCCTATCCCCTAGGTCCGCGATCTCCATACCTTTGTTCACCATCTTTTCCCCGCCGTCGAAGAAACTTGCCATGAACTTCAGGTACTCTCTACCTGTGAGATTCTTGTAAGCGCCTGCGTCCTCTGGTAAATAGCTGATCATACGGCGGATCTTTTCCGGTTCACTGGCAACGTCGTTGCCGTGTATGCTCACCGATCCTCCGGTGACCTTCAGCAGAGTGGATAATATCCTTATGGTCGTGGTCTTCCCTGCCCCGTTGGGGCCGATGAGCCCGAATATCTCACCTCTCTTAACACTGAAGGAGATCCCCTTGGCCGCCTGGAAATCTCCGTAGTTCTTCACCAGATCCTTCACCTGGATGACTTCACTCGAATGAGGCACTGGGCTTTCTCTTTCCTTTTTTTCCCGGGAAAATGCAACGGTTTTCATCATGCGGATACCTATGAGATTTAGAATGACATGATATATATCCTATTCGGTCCGCTGTGACCGAGATCACGCCCTTTCAATCATCTTCACTCCTTCCCTAGTGGCGAGCGAGGACAGGTTCTCCCTTTTGATGAAACTTTCAACCTTCAGGGTCCACCTTCGAGTACTCCCTCAGTGACCACCCTATGGCCTCTTGGATGAAGAATTCGTCCTTGTCCTTCAGTCTCCGTATCACATCGAACAGCAGATCCACATCCGTATGCTCCTTGTAGCCCAGCTGAAAGAGTAAACAGGTTCGCTGTAGCTATGTATTTCCGGAGTTCATCCACTTTTCTATGTACACATCTCTTTGATGAGGACATTCATGGAAATATCCACCCACTAGACCCTTGGCGATCCTGTCCACGGTGTCCCACCAGGACTTGTTCACGATGACATATTCCAACAAAGGTATTAGATCCTCATGGTATCCGCACTTCTCCAGAAGCTCCACACCGAAATACTGGTACTTCCTTTCAGGTCGACCCCATAGATATCCGATGATTATCCTCAGATCTTCCATGGGTGGCAGCTCATTTTCCCTCACGAACCCCTGGTCAACTCCCGCCTTTCAGGGGCTTTAAGAGCGAAGAACTGGAATTTCTCCTTCATGTACCTCTTCTGAGTACCCGGTCGAGCCTGTTCAAGTAATCCACCGGTCCTATGTACATGCTTTCCACGATCCTACCAGCTTTATGGCCTCCTCCCTTGGATCATCCGTTTCAGTTATGGCAGAAACCACAAAAAAACCATCCACTCCCGTTTTGGCAAGTTCCGGAAGATCTTGAAGTTCCACACCGCTGCCAACCACTACGGGGATAGGGCTAATCTCCGCAATTTTTTTTAATTCTTCAAAGTTTCTAGTGACTACACGTCCATGACTATCATGACCCCGGAGAACGCAAAAACGTATATTATGCCGCCGATGGCCAGCAGGTAGCCGTCGAACATGAGCGACCTCATGGCGATGATGGGGCTTCATCTCTAACCTTTTCAATCAATCATCCTTACGACATTACTCATTTCCGGCGATTATTTAAGTTCGGTGAAAAACAACGTTTTCAAAGATTTCGATCCTGCAGCCCTACACCCCGTTCAAACCATTGCAAGATAACTGGACAAAAGTAGTACGACGTTGTATATCCCGTGCACCAAAATCGGGACCGCTAAGTTATCTGTTCGCTCGTACAGCATACCAAGGATACAACCGATAACAACTATAACCGATACGGTCATGGCCACAGGTAGAACTCCTCCGGTGTAGTTGAAGAGATGGAGGGAACCGAACAAAACACTTGAAACCACAATAGAGGGAACAGGCCCGAAACCTTCGCGCAAACGCCCCTGGATCGTTCCCCTAAATAACAGCTCCCCGGCCGGTGCAACCAATATTACCGACAGTACTGCGAGAAATATCAAAAATGTCGGGTTTACCAGGGTGGCCTCTTCTATGACGGAGTCAGGTATGAGGTAAAGGTAAGATATAATCAGAGATAGTCCCGCGACGGTTATTAGAACAAGGAAGGTCCCTACGATCATATAGGCTATATCCTCCGGGCACGAAACCTCGAAGGAGACTTTCACATTTCGGCGGTTTATGTATACGTACCCTACGACCAAGAACCCGACCTGTCCAAGGACGACGATAACGGCTAAGGCGAAGGTGGTATCCAAACTATATCCCAAAGCGGCCAATGGTATGAGGAAAACCGCCCCTATAACTAACGATACGACCAGGGCTAAAAGCGTGACTCCTATTACTTCCGAGAGTACACGGGCAGGAGATGTTTCCGGTCCAGGCATGGTATGTCTTCAAGTAACCGGATGATAAATAACCTTTTTGAGATGAATACAATACAAAGACTGCCCAAATTCCACGATAGAATCTAAAGATAGTAACCGCCGTTGACCCTGACCACCTCTCCGGTTATGTAAGAAGCTTCCTCGGAGGCTAGGTAGGTTATCACCTGGGCTACCTCCTTCGGCTCTCCGAACCGTCCCATAGGTATCTGAGATGTGATCTTCTTCTTTACCTTGTCCGGCATGCCCTTTACCATATCCGTATTGATGAAGCCCGGGGCAACGGCATTCACGGTCACATGGTGCCTGACCATCTCTCTCGCTAGGGCCTTTGTGAATCCGATCACACCTGCCTTAGAAGAAGCATAATTCACCTGACCAAGGTTACCTGTCTCACCGACGATGGACGATATGCTGATCACACGCCCTCGACGGGATTCTTTGATATGACCTATGAACACCTGGGTGCAGTTAAATACACCATCAAGATTTACAGATAACACCTTTTCCCACTGCTCTGGTTCCATCTTGCTAAAGAAGGTATCTACGTTGATACCGGCGTTGTTCACCAATATATCTATCTTTCCGAAATGCTCCTCCACTTGATCTCGCATCCTCATCACGTCATCGATATCACTCACATCCGCTTCAGCTATCCATGTATCCCTGCCGAACCGGGATTCGATGTACTGTGCCACCCTGTTTGCCTTCTCCTTCTGAGAGCTGAGGTCGTTTATCGCCACGTCGGCACCCTCTAAGGCCATTTCCAAGGCGATCCGTCTGCCGATGCCCTGGGAACCGCCGGTTATCAACGCCCTGCATCCCTCGAGGAGCTCAAGAGATCCACCTAGATCTTTCATGTCTTCTTGAAAATCATCCATATAATACACCTAGATATAATACCCGCCGCTGACGTTTATCACGGTTCCAGTGATATACGAGGCCCTGGAGGAAGAAAGGAAAGCCACCGCCTCGGCTATCTCCTCCGGCTCACCGAAACGGCCCATAGGTATCGTTTTCAGTATCTTTTCCTGCACTGGTTCGGGTATATTCTGCACCATATCCGTTTTGGTAAATCCCGGGGCAACCGCGTTAACCGTCCCGTCGTACCTGACCATCTCTCTTGCAAGTGACTTGGTAAACCCGATTACACCTGCCTTTGAAGCGGCGTAATTCACCTGGCCGAGATTGCCGGTCAGACCGACCACTGATGATATATTCACTATCCTGCCTTCCTGGGATCCCTTGATATCGTCTATAAAGGCACGAGTGCAGTTGAAAACTCCGTCGAGGTTCACCGACATGACCTTGTCCCATTGTTTGTAATCCATCTTGGTGAAGAACGTGTCCACGTTCATACCTGCGTTGTTTACCAAAATATCGATCCTGCCGAAGTTCTCTTCAACACTGGCCTTCATGTCAGTCAAAGCATGGGAAGGGATAAAGAGACTTCCACAAAAAAGTTTGCTGAACTGCGCAAGCGCGCTGATCTCTGGATAGAGGAAAAAGCTGCCCTTTCTTCCACCCTCTCCATTGCCGAGGCCCGCCGGCTCCTCCATGAACTCCACACCTACCAGGTCGAACTGGAACTGCAGAACGAGGATCTGCGCCATAGCCAGACAGAGCTTGAACGTTCCCGCCGCAGCTACTCAGATCTGTATGATTTTGCGCCGGTAGGCTACCTGACCGTGGCTGAAAACGGCCTGATCACCAAAGCAAATCTTACGGCCGCAGAGATGTTCGACGTGCCGAGAAAACGGCTCCTGCAACGGGCCATCACAAGCTTCATCATTCCTGATGACCAGCATATCTTTCACCATTGCCGCAAAAAGCTCCTGGCCACCAAGACGAAACAATCCTGCGAACTGCGCCTGCAAAAAAAGGGGGGCGCTGTTTTCCATGTGTTGCTGGAGAGTACGGTCAATCCCGAAGTGGACGGCACTGCCGGCCAGTTTCGGCTGGCCATAACGGACATCTCAGAACGGCGTCAACTTGAAACTATTCTCCAGAATGCCAAAAACGAATGGGAAAAGACCTTTGACGCCATAAGTGACATTATCACGGTGCAGGATACGAATATGCGCATTGTCAGGGCCAACCGGGTCGCCCATGAGACTTTCCAGGCGGAACCAGGCGGTCTCAACGGCAGGCATTGCTATGAACTCTTCCGGGGCACTGACACACCATGCCCCCGTTGTCCAGCCATTGCCACCCTCCGGGAAGCAATTCCCCACAGTGAAACCATAATCCATGAGAATATGGGGCGGACATTCGCGGTGACCTGTGCGCCCTTGCGCAATGAGAAAGGAGAATTCAGCCGTATTGTCCATATTGCCAGAGACATCACCACCAAAAAGAAAATGGCGGCTGAACTGGCCCAGGCCAGAAAGATGGAGGCCATCGGCACCCTGGCTGGGGGCATAGCCCATGATTTCAACAATATCCTGGCCGCCATTATCGGCTATGCGGACATGGCCCGGTATACTCTGCCGGCCGGGAGTGCTTCAAAGAATCATGTTGAGCAGGTTCTCAAGGCGGGGAACCGGGCCAAGGAATTGGTCAGCCAGATCCTCACTTTCAGCCGCAAAGGCTTT
>JAWOAU010000069.1:0-13313 GCA_046498385.1 Thermoplasmata archaeon
GCTTCTCCTACATTATGGGATTTTACTCGGAACTTGTTCAGAGAATTGAAGGAATTCCAATGGGAATTCCTGTAAATGTGTTGTAATTCCAATTTTTCACATCCTGCGGGCGCTGTTCATTCAGCGCCTTCAGGTGTGAAATCTACTTTATAGAGCTAGCTATACTAATAATCTTTGGAGTGCGCGAAAAATTTAGGGTTTCTACGTGTGATATCCTCATCCCACAGCTAGAAGCTGTGGGTATATGACCTCCCTATCCGCAGTGATAACGAGGATAGAGTGGAGCTTGTTCCACGCTACGGTCGGTCGATTGTAATCAATAGTGCCAGTGCCCTTAACCGATGACCAATGAATTGTTCTCATAGTAAATCCGTTATCCTTTGTGAGAATATCAAGGGTACGAAGAAAATGTTCTCGTCTTTTTTAAACTCTCTTTCGTTCATGACAAATGCCAGTTCCGGTTGATACTTGTCCATAAAACTTCTGAAGGATCGCGTTATCTTGGGTACGGTTTTTATTTCAAAAGGTATAGGTGTTTTTTTTTCAAGCACGAAGTCAACTTCGGCCTTTGATTTAGTCCTCCAATACTTGAGTTGCTTCTTTACCTGGGTAAAGAAAAAATTTTCATTCAGTTCACCTCTGTCCTGCCTTAGATCAAAGGAGTTTAAAATAGCGTTTCTGAACCCGTTGTCGTGGAAGTAGATCTTCGGTGCCTTGATCACCTCTTTCTGCTTGTTTGTATAATAAGGCGTTACCTGTTCCAGTACAAATGTATGTTCCAGGATATTGAGCCATCCTTTAAGGTCGTTGTATTGGAATCCGCCCTTTTCACATACTGCCGTATAGTTGATGATTTCACTCATCCTCACGGCCAGTAGTTTCATAAGATTCAATATCTCTCGGTCTTCGGTTATACCCAAGACCCCCCTGATCTCCCTTATCAGATATGTATCAACTATGTTCTTGAGAACCATACGTTTTTCTTCCTTGGTTTCGGAAAGCACGACTCTGGGGTAACCGCCGTATATCGCGTACTCTTTTCTTAATCCCTCCAGCTGTTCGAGGATGGTTTTTGAGATCGTGATATCCTTTTTTCCGTAGACCCAGCCTTCGATGTCTTTTTTGCTGTATAGCTTGTAGAGTTTTTGGTTTTTGTACCTTAAAAATTCGTTGAAACTGAAGGGGAAAAGCTTGAATTTGAACACCCTGCCCGTTAAATGTTTTAATCCCTTAACGGTCATATCTATGGCTGAAGAACCTGTTATGAGGATTTTTTTGTTATAGTGATCATAAAGGTATTTCAGCTTTCTACCACCTTCTTCAGCATACTGGAATTCATCGATTAGAAGGTGATCGTAGTCCTTCAGATACAGTTCTGCAAATTCCTTTTCATCTTCTTCGAAAAGGTTGAGAGCATCTCTATCTTCGAAACTTATGAAGTTCGAGTTTTTCAATTCGGTGTGTATCTTATAGAGAAGAGTGGTCTTTCCCGCCTGTCTGGGCCCTACCACGGCCACTATCTCCGGTGAATCCATGTATCTCCAGAGTTGGTCCTCCAGATCCCTCTTTACATATTCCGCCAAAATAGTACTTTTTTCCACTAGCGTATCCGCCATGTTGATCGACCTTATGTAGTTTAAAACGATGCTAATATTTAAATATTGTTGGAATTGGCCCTGCTAATTATTAGTTTAATCTTAGATTAACAGGGTTAGAATCCGCAATGGTTGTTGATCCTTCGACATATGTTGTTCAGCGATGTATCAGTACACAAACTGCGACATACCAGTAATAGAATGTAAAGTTTACTACCGATACATTGCTGTATGTTGATTATATTGTACACAAACTGCTAATTAAGGGGAAATGTTTAGATTTATTTTAAATAGATGGAAGTATTCTAGCATTAAACGATCTGCAAACAACTTCTCCGTTATATCTACCTTAATCTAAATTGTATCCATTCTCATCAGTATTTTTAGTTCTTATTTCTTCCACTTTATTTCTATTTCTATCTCTTTTTGTCCCTTCTCGATCTTAAATACGTATTCCTCTTCCATGTTGCTCTCGGGTATCTGAACTTTCTCGTTTTTAATTTTTATCTCTCCCCTAGCAATTTCGTTCTTAAAATTTTCTAGGAATTCAATAAGCTGTGTTTTACTGTACGAATATTTTTCTTCGATTTCTTTTTCTGGTTCTGTCAATTTCTTCATCTCTATGATAATAAGAGAAAAGACAGATATAAATATTTTACTGAATGTTTTACCCTTTGTGTTACCTGTAAAAAATCCTGCGAGACAAAAGAGTTGTCAGAACTACATGATTTATTATGTATGACTACTCAACCCGTGATTTGAAGAACCTCTCCTTGTTCTGTAAATGTAGTATTCCCCTACTCGAATTTCAGCTCCACCCTGCAGTGGTCGCTGGGGCGTCATTGGTTGTCTAGATGTTTATACTATCTGTTGCTCTCGGAGGCGGAATTCGGTGTTGCCGGAAATCGGTGTGATAAGTGGGAACGTTTTTAGCAGTATTTCACGAGACGACCTTTATTATATCTCCAAGTCAAATATAGCCCATTATAGCAAAATATATCTTGCATATTCCGAGGACTGATTCAGCTTTTAACACAAATTCATTATATGCTCCAGATCGAACAAATAAAGGTCACCTTCTTCGAAGGATGTTTTTGTTTTACTCAAATTCCGCAGGTTCTTTTTGATATCCGATCCATTCAGTGAGCTTCACTTCGAATTTGAACAATCTGTTCTCGCCTTCGGCTACGATGTCTATTTCCTTGTCTTTGTGTCTACAGGAATTCCCTGAATTCCTTCGAACCGAGGAACGGGTTCCTCGAGTCCACCATCTTTTGTACCTTTCGATTGGTAATTTAAGTTTGTATATATTGCCTTTAACGATGTCTTCATAGACATGGCCGAGATAACGATTGTTATCTTTTTTGATATGTTCAATGGGATTTTCCTTTATTATCGATCCTCGATGAGGATAGATATAATTGAAGTAAAAAGCCATCAAGTTGTCTTGAACCGTATATCTGGTATCTCTAGATCTATCTATCGATCTTCCGTAGGGCACCTCTTTTTTTACTATCCTCAGTCTTTCCAATCTCGAAAGATATCGCGGTAGGTCGGTGACCGGTCGATGTATCTAGTTGGCTATCTGTCCAATCTTATGTTTTCCGCCACTGATGGCTGCCAAAATCATACGGTAGGTAGAAGGTTCTCTGAGTTCCTGTTGAAGGATGAAATCCGGCTCACCGTACATGTATTCATCCTGTTTACAGAAATTATTCGAGATGTTTTTCCAGAATTTGATTGAGTCGTCAAAGCGCTGGGGGTAGGCGGGAACACCGCCGCAGACACCGTATACCCTGATGATATCTTCCAAGCCACATCTCGGGAAGAAATCCTTCAAACATTGTATCGGTAGATCCTTTACTTCCATCTGTTTTGTTCTTCTGCCGAATAGAGGACTCTTGTAGTTTAGTACTTCATTTTCCATGATCGATATGCTAGAACCGATGAGTACTAGCACTATATCCTCCTTTGATAGGTACTCATCCCATAGTTTTTGATAGTGAGATAGGGTTCGACCGTCACCGTTTATCAGGTATGGAAATTCGTCTAAAGCGATGAAGATGCGTCCGTCGAACAGCGATAATGTGTACTCGAAAGATTCCTTCCAGTTCTCGACTTTGGGTGGAAAGCGGTTAAACTCGTTGGATACCTGGTTTGCGAAATCTAAGGCCTGCTCTTTTAAAGGTAATCTTTCTGCAAAATAATATACAACTAGATGCTCCTTTGCTATCTCCTTGATAAGGGATGTCTTCCCTATCCGTCTTCTACCGTATATAACTACAAATTCAGCCTTGTCACTTTCGTATGCTTTCCTGAGTGTTTCCATCTCATCTTTTCGGTCGTGAAACATAATATGACCGTGTTCATAATGACTACAATCATAATGAGGGATCC
This sequence comes from Thermoplasmata archaeon, assembly GCA_046498385.1. Classification (GTDB taxonomy): domain Archaea; phylum Thermoplasmatota; class Thermoplasmata; order Halarchaeoplasmatales; family Halarchaeoplasmataceae; genus Halarchaeoplasma. The sequence continues at coordinate 3,993 of JAWOAU010000069.1, forward strand.
CCAAGGCTAAGGCCATTGGGGCATATCGGTAAAAAGCCTTTTTGCTGAGACTATGATTCGTTTTAAGTCCTGTATACGAGTACATCCACGATGTACGAGTGTTGGGAATTTTCATTCCTGGCAAAGGGTACATCTATGATGGGCGAGTGAGAGGAATTTTTATTCTGGGTAGAGAGTACATCTGTGATGTACGAGTGAAAAGAATTGTCATTCCTATCAACCCAAACCTAAAAGGTATCAGAAAGAAAGATTCTAACCCTCTTTATTATTGGATCATAAACAGGTTGGGGAATTAGGGCTAAGTAAGTTCATTAACCTTCAAAGTAGCCGCGTTCTAAAGAAACGACTTCCAAGATCACACGAGAGAATAATGGATCTTTACGATGATTACGGTGTGAGTTCTCCTTTGATGTGAAATATAGACATAGTCCGGATCAATTACGACGACCTATAAATTCCAGACTACATAACGGGGAGATTGCTTCGGTATTCGGGAAGAATATCAAACACTGCTGGAATTCAGGGCAATTCAGTAAGAGAGTATAACGACAGTCCTATGCAGTCTTTTTATCAGAAAATCCTTTTATCCTAAGGCTCTTTATGCGTGCGGAATGGACCTTATAGGAACATTACTGAACGCCGGAAGCGACCCTTTGACCTACTCGATCATATTCTTCGTTTATGTCGTACTAGCCGCGGTGATACTTCCAATCCCCGTTGAGCTGGGTCTTTTCAATCCCTACATAAGCCCGATACTGCTGATAGGTATACTAGCACTCGGTAAAGGTGTTGGCTCTTTCTTCGTGTTCAAGATAGGTATGAAGGCGAGGAAGCGGATAAAAAAGATCTCTACAAGCAATTCATTCATCAACAAGATAGTTGAATATTCCGAGTGGTTCGTTAAGAAGTGGGGGTACTATGGTCTGCTGATAGTTCTGAGCACACCGCTGATGATAGATTCTATAAGTCTGTATCTGTTCTCGCTGCTCAATCCGGAACAGGAAGGAGTTGGTATGGAGATGAATTACTTCATAATAGTCAACGTAATAGCGGGTGCTATCAGAGGTACCATCACCTTAGCGGTTTTCTGGTATATGGGTATCAAACTAGCCTGAAGACAGGTCATTCCCGATCAAATTAAATTTTATGTTGCGAGAAGTCTCCTTGGCTGGTGGATGAAAGCAACGCTATCGCTGTGTGTTATCTGCGGATTATTTCGCTTCATCTTTAATACCTTCCGATCATCAAAAAATATATCCAACCCCTTTTTCCGCCGGAATCAGATAGTATGAAATGCCCGGACTGTAACGATAAAAACGAAGTGATAAAGGCAGGGATCAGAAGTACTTCCAAGAGGAGGATCTAGAAATACTACTGCAAGAGCTGTAAAACCAACTTCTCGGATATCAAAAGGCCCAAGACCCAGCAGAGCACGTTATTCTGTACGCCTTGGAACAGTACAACCGAGGATACAGAGGAATATAATTCCTTTTCTCTCTCGGAAAATGTTCCGCGTGATATCCGGTAAATGAAACCACTGGTGGGAAAGCGATATCATCACTCACCGTCTATCAACACCATATATTCCCAGATAGATAGGTAAACTCCGTACCGAAAGATAAGATCCACACGGCAGTGTCCGCAGTGATAACGAGGACTATAGTAAAAATCGTAACTTTTTTAAATAAGTAGCCTTTATCCCTTTCTTGAGGCTAAATCTTATGAAAGGAAGACCTGTAGAAAAAACTCCTGTAAAACATCTGACGTTTGAAAAACTAAGAGATGTTCATGCGTCATCGGTTAAGTCCTCCAGTCATCCATAAACCTATCGCGATTGACGTGAGGATCAAGTGCTTGGCTATCATAAACACCCATAACGGTTTCGAATGTACGTTTTATCCCACAGTATTCAAGGATTGTTGTAAGTTGATCGTTTGCCATCTCGGTAAACGTGTTGCTCCATCGTAGTTGTGTAAAGCGCACTATATTTTTTCCAGGATTTTGTTCTCGTACAATGTTATGGATACGTCTGCTCACGAGTAGAGTAAGTATTGCTACCCAGATATAGGCTTCGATAATCTTTGGGTTTTTAGTATCGACCACATCCAACGCATATTTGCTTTTAAGCTCCTTAAATATCAGCTCCACATCCCATCGTGCGCCATACAATTTGGCTACGTCTTCAGCACTCAATATATCTTGAGGTATATCTGTTAGATATATGTGATACTTTTTTTCTTCTTTGTTTCGTATCGCAACGAGCCTAAATTGTTTGGTATCCTTTCTCCTCTTGCCCTTATATCTCCGACGTTTGAACTCGATTTCTACGTCTACATCTAATATCTCTCTTTTCAGTTTTGGTAACACCTCCTTCAAACGTTTACCAACCACATCTACACTACGTCCACGCCATCGTTGGTTGACATCTATTATCAGGGGATTTGCATTGCCTTTTAATCTTGAAACAAAGGATCCACCGTTTTCAACTATTCTCGCAAATAGTTGATACTTGGAGTATCCAAGGTCTAACAATAGTATCCTGTTTTTAACCCACTTTCCAAGTTTCAATGTTTTTACTTCTCCAGTTCGTTCACTATATAAGGCAACATGTTTAGGACCATTTGCTACTGCACTAACGAGCAAACTCACCTTGATACCAGCAGCAATTTTTCGAGAGCGGGTAGCCGGATATCTGTCCGCTAATGTCTCGTGTAATCTGATGACAGTACTGTCTTTGACGAGAAGGTCCTCAAAGCCGTCGAGTTTATCTTTTAGCTGGAGGACAGGTTCTTGAGCGAGATGCTCGATACCATGGACCACACACGCATGTAAGAAATCCACAAGTTCCGGAGTGAATCGTTCGTACCAACTGCTATAACTGATAGTTGTATTGCCTTCTCTTTCGTAGTTCCGTTTTAGAGAGGCTATGTTTCGCTGTAATCTGACACCAAAACTCATAGTAAGAACCCAGAACATGATGACAGTATCTATCTTTCGCTCCCGTTTCACTAACTCCGTTTCCTCTGCGGTTTTTCGCAGCCATTCAGGAGAGAAAATCCTGCAAAGAGTTTCTTCCACAATACATGGACGATATTTGATCATGGTTCCAACCTCACTATGCGCACACGTTTTCCGATCCAGCTCTTCGGAACCAATACCCTAGCCGATGTTGCACACTTTTTGGCAACTTTCTCCACTACTTCATATCCTTCCATCTTAATCTCCATAGGCTTTTCGACTATTTCTTGATCTGTCATACCAACACCACATTGCAATAATATTGCAATGTAAAGTAATAAACCTACCGGTCATATCCCAATCTAAAATGAAAAATCACATATCTTAAACATATATCAAATGGTATTCATCAAATCAATAGTGCCAGTGCCCTTAACCGATGACCAATGAAGATCATATAAAACTTGTTGGAAGTGTGGGGCCAAGCGGAACATGAAAATATTTAAAGTCATCCGTATATTCAGTAGTTAGATATTAGATGAGCGCGGAACCCAAAAGTAAGAGAGACCCTGATAATTTACTCATGATCCAGCGACCGTGGGCCGTGAGGGGCGAAGAGATTTTGAAAAATATAGGAGTCAATCCTCAGGAAGGTCTCTCCATAGAGGAGAAGGAAAAGAGAAAAAGAAGATACGGTCCTAACGAATTGAAAAAGGCCGAGAAGAAGAGTACTTTATCTGTTTTCATCGAGCAGTTCAAAAGCGTATTGGTGATACTTTTGACGGTTGCAGTAGCGGCCTCATTCCTTTTCAATCAGGTGATCGAAGGTATCGCCATACTTGCTGTCATAGTGATCAACACCATCATCGGTTTCGTCACCGAGATGAGGGCGATAAGGTCTATGGAAGCCCTTTACAAGATGACCAAGGTGAAGGCGAGAGTGCTGAGAGAGGGGGAAGTAAAGGAAGTATCGGCCGACGACCTGGTGCCCGGAGATATCGTCCTGCTTAACGCCGGTGATGTGATAACCGCCGATATGCGCTTGGTCGAGGCGTCCAATCTAAATGTGGACGAATCTGCTCTTACAGGAGAATCCATCCCGGTATCCAAGGGTATCAAGACTGTCGGAAGGGCCGCCCCCATGGCGGAAAGAACCGGCATGACTTACAAGGGAACGGCGGTGACGAAGGGTTCTGGAAAGGGTGTTGTGGTTACCACTGGATTGGATACCGAGCTGGGCAAGATATCGACCCTCGTTGAAGAAGCAGAGGAAGAAGCTACACCGCTGGAAAAACGTTTGGAAAAACTCGGTCAAAAGCTGATATACATCATGCTCATCATAGCAGGTATAGTTGCGATCAGCGGAATCGTCAGGGGTAAGGACCTTTACCTGATGATAGAAACCTCGATCGCTCTAGCGGTGGCAACGGTACCAGAAGGGTTACCCATCGTGGCAACCGTAGCGCTTGCTAGAGGTATGATGAGGATGGCGAAAAGGAACGCTTTGGTCAACAAGCTGTCTGCGGTGGAAACCCTGGGTTCGACCAACGTGATCTGCACTGATAAAACGGGGACCTTGACGGAAAATAAGATGACGGTCACCAAGCTGAAATCGGAGGAAGGCGATTACCATGTAACAGGTACCGGCATGGAGAGGGAAGGCGAGTTCAGATCCGACGGGGATAGTTTCGACCCTCTCGAAGTAAAACGTCTAGAAGAGATGCTCAGGATCGGTGTTTTCTGCAACAACGCCGCTTTGAAAGAGGATGACGATTTCGTGGGAGATCCCATGGAGGTCGCCCTGCTGGTTGCCGGGGAGAAAGCCGGTATAAAAAGGAAAGAATTGGTGGATAAGTATCCGGAGGAGAGAGAGGTGTCCTTCGATCCATCCACCAAGATGATGGCTACTTTTCACAAGGTAAACGACGGATTTTTAGTGGCCGTCAAGGGCGCTCCCGAAGCGGTTATAGGATGCTGTGAAAGGGTGATCGGACCTCGTGGAGAAATGGAATTTGACGATCAGAAAAAGGAGAAGTGGTTGCGGAAGAACAGTGAATTAGCCCAGGACGGACTGCGCATACTTGCCTTCGCCGAGAAGAAGGTGGGTAACGTGGATGAAGAACCATATGCAAATCTTACTTTCTTGGGACTCGTTGGGCTCATGGACCCTCCCCGTAAAGAGGTGAAAAGCGCTATAGAGAAGTGCAAAATCGCAGGGATCAGGGTCATTATGGTCACTGGAGACCAGGCCGCTACCGCACGCAATGTGGGATACACTGTTGGGCTCGTTGAAGGTATAGGTGCCGACGTAGTCGATGGTAGGGAGCTCAAGGAATGGGGCGAACTCGATGAAGAGGAGAGGGAGCGTATGGTAAAATCATCGATATTCGCCAGGGTGTCCCCCGAGGAGAAGCTGTTTTTGATAGACCTGCACCAGCACAACGATTCGGTGGTAGCCATGACCGGAGACGGGGTGAACGACGCCCCGGCTCTCAAAAAGGCTGATATCGGAGTATCCATGGGACAGAGGGGAACACAGGTAGCGAAAGAAGCATCGGACATGATCCTTCAAGATGATAATTTTGCGACAATCACCAACGCGGTGGAGCAGGGCAGGATAATATTCAACAATATCCGGTCATTTGTTTACTATCTTCTTTCGTGTAATCTGAGCGAGCTGCTGGTTATACTGTTGGCGACTTCGATAGATATACCCCTGCCGATATTACCTCTACAGATACTCTTTTTGAACGTCGTAACGGACATCTTTCCCGCCTTCGCTTTAGGGGCGAACAAAGGTGATGAGGGTATCATGGAGAAAGAGCCAAGAAGACCGAGTGAACCGGTTCTGACAAGAGAGCACTGGCAGGGCATAGCATCATACGGACTGATGATCACTTTTAGTGTACTTGGAGCCTTTTTACTGGCGTCTTTGCGTTTCGGTATGTTCATCGACGGAGAGGTGAACTACCAGGTGGTTACGGTATCTTTCTTGACCCTGGCATTCGCTCAGCTGTGGCACGTTTTCAACATGCGTGAAAGAGGCTCTAGTTTCTTCCACAATCCCGTGGTACGCAATAAATACGTGTGGGGAGCGTTACTCCTTTGCGTCGGACTGCTTTTGATCGCAACATATCTCCCGGGTCTCTCGATGGTGTTAAAAACGGTGGATCCAGGGATCGATGGTTGGTTGATCATCACCGTGTTCAGTTTATTACCTTTGATCATCGGCCAGATCTGGAATTCCATCCCAAAAGAGTGATATTATGTCCGAGTCGATGATAGAAAAAAGATATTAACCGATATTTATGAAATTGTCCGTTTAATAACACATTTGTTCGATAGATGAGGCTACGGAATTTTAGCTCGCAAAGTAGATGTATAACTCGTTATATGGTAACTATAGGTAAATATAGTGAGCGAAGTAACGACGGTACAGATAAAGAAAAAAACCTTGAAAAGGCTCCGGAAGGATAAGGACTACTCAAGACAGACCTACAACAAACTGATACCGAAGATGCTTGACGTATATGAACAGGTAAAGAGAAATAACCAATGTGACGAGTTCCTGCATAAGATACAGCAGCCCAAGACGAAGAAACTTTGGGATAATCTGGAAGACGAGGATTGAGAAGATACTTGAATCCGGGGATATGATCCTCACAGAGATGCAGTACACCGATACTTTGAGATGATTTCCAAATGATACTACAAACATTAACTACTACAAATCATATGTAGTTATAATGAATATTCAACAAGATAAGAATACATATTATAGTTCGTTATCCAAGAACGAAGCCCATATACTAGGATCCGTAAGGTCTACGGATCTTCTGGTTTTCGGTGTGAAGGAAATAGAGGCACTGTCAGGATTAACAAAGACCAGTATCCATAACACATTATCGAACCTCGTCAGAAAAGGACATATCGTAAGGATAAAGAGGAATACTTATGCACTGGAGGATGTGTTCTTTGATAGTACGTTTAAGATCATGACGGAGGCTGTAAAACCGTCTTACATCAGCTTCTGGACCTCATTATCATATTACGGATTCACCGAACAACAAGTTCAAACTATACAACTTGTCTCCACCAAGCAGTTCGATGATCTGAAAGTTAGAAATAAAAAGGCGGAGATATCGACCTTCGATCCGAGCAAATTCTTTGGATATATTGACATCGAAGGTATGATCATAGCGGAAAGGGAAAAAGCTCTGATAGATTCACTATATATGATGCACAAATGCGGTGGACTCGAAGAGTACGTGAAATGCCTTAAAAACGCTTTCGACGAATTAGATAAAGACCGATTAGAAAGATACATTATAAGATTCAACAACAAAACATTGGTCTCACGGATCGGTTTCCTGCTGGATGAGCTGGGATTAACAGACAGAGTATTCCTAGATCAGTTAAAAAAGTACGTATCAAAAAGTTATGTTCTGTTGGATCCAAATGGTTCAAACATAGAAGGTCATAACAGCCGTTGGAAAATCAAGATCAATCGAGATTTGGAGGCACTATTATGATATCGAAAAGTGAATTGAGAGGTATCAGTAAAAAAACGACACTCCATCTGTATCAGCAGGAAAAAGACTATCTGATCAAATTGTTCTTGTTCAATTATTTTAGAAGGTATGATGGTGCGGTATTCAAGGGAGGCACCTGCCTGAGATATCTGTACGGGACAGACAGATTCAGCGGGGATATCGACTTGAATTTGACCGTTCCCCCTCAACGGTTCAAAGATGAGATCAAAAACATCATGGGTGAATTCGAGAAACTAGGTATAGAGAACGGTTTTATCAAGGAAGAACTGTTCGAAGGATCATACATCTGTGAGATATGGTTCCACGGCCCATTATACGAAGGCACCAACCAGACGCAGAACAAGTTCAGAGTGAATGCGGGTGAGAGGGGTGGAACACTGCTGGAACCGAAATGGAAGTTGATCGATTCCCAGTATCCGGAGACCAGAAAGAAGTTTTTGGTTCAGGTCATGAACGAAAAGGAACTCTTTGCTGAGAAGCTCATCACCCTACTCACAAGATCGAAGGGAAGAGATCTGTACGATGTTTGGTTCCTTCTGAGGAGCGGGAAAACCAGTCCTCCCGAACTCATACAAAAAAAATTGAAGATGATTTTACAGGAGTACGGTATAAAAGATGAATTTTCCTGGGATTCTTACTCCTCTGAAAGAGAGTGTACCGGAGATATGGAACGATTGGCACCGAATATCATACCCTATTCACAGGTGAAAGCCGAGGTCAAAAGTCACATCGAGGAATTGAGAAATAGGATCGAATAGTAGGATATGCCAGGAATATCAGCCGATTCGATTTTCGAAAAGACGATCTTTCACAGTTACGCAGTGACAAACTAAGAGTTGGTAGACTGGTCCGAAGCCATGGATCTTGGTCAATTCCTCCTGAGGTATGATGTTGATCTCTCTCCGGAATTCTTTCCACTTTTCCTCGTTCTCCCATACCTTGTCGTCTTCCAAAGCTTTTTGATGTGCTTCCCAGGGCTCGACCCCTTCGGCCATGTACTTTATCTCGTTTAACTCATGGTAAAGAACATATCTTTCGAAGGGTTTGAACTTCTCCGTCAGCCAGATCTGGTTTAGCGGTACACCGTAAACATCAGCCACCGGAGTGTCATAACGGTTGTTAATACCAAATCATAAACAGGGGCAGATATATGTAGTACCGAAAGGTGAGAAAATACGGCGGTTTCCACATTTTCGAGCCTCTAACCTGCGAAGTCAATTTCGCCCTCACGGCCAAGGCCGTGGGCATGCTCGCTTCGCTCGGTGGGGGCGAATTTGTTGCCCGATGACTTAACTTGTGAAGTCTCGCAGTGTCGCCTGTGTATTTGATATCCTTTGCAAATCTAGATTACCCATTTTATATTCAAGATACGGATCCTCTCCACAGGATCGTTTACCATCTTTTGCTCTCGCGTAATATTTATCACGCAATTCTTCCTTCTGAGAGACATTGATGCAAAATTCAACCGCCTCACTAGTTGTACTTCCTACTGACCGATAGAAATAACCTCTTGACCAGAAATTACCTCCCCAAAAACGAGGTTCTCCAGGCTTGTATTCTTTTAACCATTCAAAAGCTCCAAACATTTCTCTTGCTGAGATACTTTTAAAATTTCGGACAGTGTCTGAGACAGAATAGTTTGGACCGATTCCAACAAACAAATGGATATGGTCGTCCATTATCTCCAACGCTTTTATTTCAAAGCCATAAGTTTCAGCTATCCTTTCAAACATGCTCTGGCAAAAAAATCTCAACGGTTCATAGTATCCAAAGATTGAATGTCTGTATTACTCGGAATTGTTCTACAATT
>JAWOAU010000102.1:0-3237 GCA_046498385.1 Thermoplasmata archaeon
CGACTGAGGCGCTGGGGGTTGGGGCCCTCCAGGGTGAACTCCAGATTCTGGCCCTGCAGGGAAAGCGGTCGCAGGAGTGAGCCCTGCACCGCGATCCGGGTGTCTACGACCTCGGCCTTGAGGTCCAATGCATAGGGTCGACCCGGGTCGCGGGCATCGAGCAGGGAATCCCCCACTAGAGAGAGCGTTGCCGCGTCGCCGTCAAAGCGGCCTTCCCCCGCCACATGAAATTGCCGATCACCCTCCTCCAGGCCGCGGGTCTCGAGCCTGAGGGTGAAATCCGTGTCGGCCCGGGGATTCTCCGTGGCAATGATAGCGGGAGAGTCATCCGTTCCCGTTTGATGAAAAGTCAGCCGCTTGTCGTCACTCCAGGTATTTCCTCCGTCCGATGAGTTCTTGAAGTATATTTCGTATTCGCCATCTCTTTGATCCCCGAAAACGACATACACGTTGTTCCCCTCGCATGCAACATCTGGCCACTCGCTGAAACTCAAATTTCCCTCACTAAGTTGTACCTCTTCAGTCCATGAATCCCCATTATCCTCTGATCGAAGGTACCATGTTTCTATATATGGCGTGCCTCTATCATCATCATAAACAACGTGAATCGTGGTGTCGTTGAGGGCTATCGAAGGGAGATTACAAAGGCCGCTCGCACTCGCGTTCGTAAGTCTCTTTTCCTCAGTCCAGCTATATCCATAATCTTCACTTCGACGATAGAACAGGTCATAAGGTGCTGTATCATTCGCCCACACTAAATGAATGTTCCCGCCTAGGCTAGCAATAGTCGGGTCATCGGTTCTTCCGTTAAAGGTAAGCCTTGTATCGTCACTCCACCCAACCGGAGCACCGACCGCAGACCGTAAGCTGACGGCAAACAAGAGGATTGTCGCCAGCACCGTTAAGGCCCGCAATGCACAGTTGCCCATAGATTATACATAATGGAGAAAAGCCTATATAATCTTTTGTAAGGAATTTTAATAAACAGATTCCAAAAATAACAAATACTTCTATCCCTTATCATTTTAGGAAATTAAACGGGGCGAGATATATGCCAAAAAAGAGTGGGAAGAGGATTTTACCTGTATTGATAACTGTTTTGCTGTTTATACCGGTGAGTGTGGCAACGGTATCTGGACAAGGGATCACAAGTTATGATGTGTATGGGACTATTATGGACGAGAACGGGAATGAGATCGAAGCTCATATCACCTTCGAGCACGATGATGATCAGCTCGAAATAGATGCAGATGGTTCGTATAGTACCGATATATATGGGTTAGGTATTGAGTATGGAGATACTGTTACCGTTACAGCAACTGCTTATGATCTAATTTGTGAAGAGAGTTTTGAGGTAAAGGAAGGAACTTCGGAAAAAGAATTGGATCTTGTTCTAACTTCTGATGATACAGATCTACCTGAGATCCCTCCAGTAAATGAGTTTAACGAACCTGCATTTCCATCATCAGAAATCCCAGGATTCCAAGACCGTTACGGAGATGAGTTAGAGTTAGACGACGATGTTTACCGATATCTACGACCCGAGAGTATGTTACAACCAGAGAAGGTTGAGAGGATAAGCAGAGAGAGTGCTCCGCTACCGAATCTTCGATGTGAAATATCCTATTACGGAATTATTGTGAAAGGAGCAACAGTAGATATAGATATTACCCTGTTGAATGTGGGTAAAGTGAGTGTGGATGACAACGTTTCAGTGGAATTGTCGATCGATGGTCAATCGGAAGACATTAAAACTGTATTCATGGATGAAGAGCAGTTAAGTCTCACTTTCGAATGGTGTACCGATACTGGAGGTGTTCACGAATTGAAAGCCGTTAGCGATCCGGAGGATGATATCGTTGAAACGGATGAAAAAGACAACAGTGCATCGGTTGAGGTCATGGTTTACACGGCTTCAGGTCTGATAGACGAAGTTAAAGGTCTCCTTGATGCTTTCAAAGATGATGTTGTCCAGAGGGTAGAAAGACCGCAGGCTATAAAAACTCTAATAGAAAATGTAAAAAGAGATCTAGATAGAGCAGAAAATGCCAACAAAGATTGGCAGAAAATACACAATATCAATAAAGCGGTCGATAAGGAAGTTTTGATAGTCAGTATGCTCGGTCAGAAGAGAGATAGGGGAGATGTTTTGGAAGAGAATGCGACCTATCTGATCGGCGAACTTGGAGGAATAATAGACAAGACAGTTTGGATCTCGTATGCGTTTTTACCAAACGATGAAATGAAGAAACTCTTCACGGCTGAAGCTGAAACCGTTAAAGCTCTCATAACCGGGGAGAGGTACTGTTATGAGGAAGAGTGGTGGGACAAGTGCAAGGTTAAATTGGTTGTCGCCTTGGAGAAGTACAAGATAGCTGTCTTCAAAGAGGGTAAAGGATGTAGCTATCAGCATCAGATCGACTTGGCTTCCAAATTTTTGCATCTTGCCAATGAACAGATACCTGAGGACAGATGTTGTGAGTATTCAGATGAAATTAAGGAACACGTCGTTAATGCAATAATGGTGTTCCCGCCGAATATGTCCGTAAGTCCATTCGATATAGAGATAGAGGGAGATTTCAAAGTTGATTCACGTAATAAAATTACCTTTACCGTGCATAATACCGGAGAGGTAAAGATATGGAATACAGGGGTTGAGCTTTATGCAAGGACGGGCGAAACTGAAAAAGTTCTGAAAAGCTACAATCTGTGGAACATCCGAAAAGACGGATCGAAGAGCAGATCGTTCTGGTGGACACCGGAGAGTGAAGGGATATATTATATCGGGGTCAGTATCGATTCTGAGAATCATTTAATTGAAAGTGATAGATGGGACAACACCGCTGAAACAGGTATCTCGATTCTTGGTCACAGCACGATCTGGTGGAACGAAACTCATATTGTGGATGGTTTTGAAGAATATAGTGATGATAAGGTCATACTTCGGAACCAAAGTGACTTGGTCATTAAAACGGGGGGCAGTCTCATATTCCATAATATATCATTTGAGATATGGAGTGAAATAGATGAACCAGCACTTTCTATCGATCTCAACGAAGGTGGTTCCTTCACCATGGACGAAGGGAGCTTCGTCACCGCACAACAACGTCGCTACCCCTACAAGTTCCACGCCGACGGCTCCCTGGACATCACCGATTCGACGGTGCAGTGGATGTGGGGTGACGACGTGGGTGGGTCGAGCCAGCCCGGAGGTATCCAGATCAGTTCGACCGGGAG
>JAWOAU010000036.1:0-4599 GCA_046498385.1 Thermoplasmata archaeon
CTGCTACAGAAGGTATATATTCAGCGATCAAACGAATGTTCGGAGAACAATTACATGGAAAAACCGAAATCGGAATGATGCAAGAAGTCAAAATGAAGTTTTGGACGTACAAAACGATAAAGCAATATGGCGAGGCGTAGCAAAAAACTAGAGAATAGAGTCACTTAGGCGAGAGTTATGCAACACAGCAGGAAAATTACCACAAGATAACCTATCACAGCCCATTTTGACCAATGTCGGATCGGGTGAAGTTCCGTACCTTCCTTCATGTTTCGTATCAGCTTCTCGGCTTTGTCTCTGTCCTTATAGAGCGATAATATTTTTTCCGGATTCTCGTCTATACTACTCTGTAGAACAAAAAAGCCTTCAATACCATTGATGTATGGATTTGGGAGTTCACCGACCACTTTTTGTAGTATTCCCTTGGTTATGATATACCCTTCTTGGCACGGATATTCACCCAGTTGTTTTCCCTCAAGTGTTTTTTTCAGCTTTATTTTGTTCTTTTCCAACGCCTTGATGAATTTCCTTTCCTTTGTTCTCATTTGAGTACCATAAAGATCTTCGGAGTAGAAAATATAGTTCATTTCTCCTTTGATGTTCTTCCTTACACACGAATATTTTTTACCATTAAGGATAACCGATTCCTTCTTATGAGTCTTGTAGTGTTCTATGAGCTTTTTATAAGGTCCTACCTTCTTCGGCCTCAATGTAAGATAGTGATAGCCACTATCACGTATCTTTTCCTTGTTTTTCTTACTGTTTGCACCGCAATCGAATATAAGCACACTGTTCTTCTCAAGAAAATGTTTAGCGGTTTTCAACATAGTTTTGAAATGTTTCTTATCCTGAACATTGCCCTTCTGTATGGTCAGTGCTGTCGGTATACCATTTATCCCTGTAGATATACCAAAGGTGATCTGCTTTTTCCCAGGTTTTCCATCTCTTGAAAATCCAAGTTCTCCCAACGGAGACGAATCACCTTCGAAATAAGTCGATGAAAAATCTATATGTTGTTCCTTTGTGACAAGTTCATATTCCCTTATCACCTCTTGATGTTTCAACATAATGAACTGGAACTTCATACCTATCCGCTCCAACGTTCTATTGAGTGTCCTGTCGCTTCGTGGCTTCTTGAATCCTAATTGGTCAAAGTATTCATCGGGTAAGTTGTTCAGTCGGCTGATAGCTAGGCACTCGCCCAATCGGTTGGCCATGAGCAGTTTGACACAAGGTATGAAATCCTGTGCCTTTCCACCTATATCTCCGAATACTTTTTGGAAATATCCGTTCAATTCTTCGTCAGCTTTATTTACCAGTGAGATATTACCTATGCTGAAGGTTACGTTTTGTTTCATGATTATCACCGATTGCAACAAAACGTAACCTTTTTAACTTTTCATGTGGCGAGGTTAGGTTGTATAGTCCCCCCTTTCACTTCATCGAACCCCGTTGTAGCCATGGCGATGGTATGTGGATAAGTTTTAACAGTTTGCTCACTCATGAGTGAGTGGTCATCCTAAAGTTCCTGCTGGGTCCCTTTTGACTATCTGCTCATCCTCATGTACCATCATCGGGACGGACTTCAGAGAAAATAATGATCCACAGATAACGGCAGCATATTAACCGATAAACTAATATGTTAATAACATACCATGTCCCTCTTAAATCTCCCGAAAGGTCAGAAGAACATACTTGAGCTTTTATCTCTGAAAAATCGAAGCCTGACGGAATTGTCAACGCAGCTGGATATGAGTAAAGCCGGTGCCCTCAAACACCTGGATTCATTAATAGGGGATGAGCTGATAAGGAAAGAGATGATCATAAACGAAAAGGGAATCTATCTATTCTCTCAACAGAACAACTTATCTCTTATTCGGATCCTTAAAAAAATCCCACGCAACCTGAACCGGTTCCGCTTAGCTTTCGTTAGGAGCGAGGAACGAAAGACCAAAGAAAACCTCTGTTTTGTGAAAGGGTTTTCACTACCGTAAAAAATCTACAAGAATTCGGCGACCATCCTTGAGGTTTTCCAAACATCAACCACGTCTTGTTTTTCAAAATCCTTGTCGTCCGACCATATTGCCCCTATTTCGCACCCTTTGTTGAGATAAAATACCATTTTTACAAACCGTATGCGGTTCAACGTTCAATATATGATCATTCGAAGTCCAGTAGTTTGATATCCTGTTTTGTAAGGATCACCTCCCTAACATAGATTTCAGCACCAAACTCTTCGAGAAGTTTTACAACCTTGTCTTCGTCTTCCATCCGTACGATGATAACACCTCTTATCAACCGGCGGGATGGTATGGTATCGAGTAAACCTTGGCGACGATACCGATACTTACCTTTGTGACTGGTTGTATCTTGACCATATAGCTTTTTTACCAACATGCTAGCCGTATTCGGGTCATGTGGTGGCTTCAGCCTGTAAGCAATCAAGGTTCCTTTCATATTATGCCCTATAATAGTGCATAACATTTATAACCTTCGGTTGTTATCACCTATCATGTCAGAAAGTCCGAACATACAAAGATCGGATCTCTTGCCCTATCGTGCAGACTATCACCCTGTACTCGGTCAGCTGATGAAAGAGTTAGGTTTTCCAGATGTGATCAATGATATCGTAGAAAGTCCTAATTCTCAAGCTGTTATCGATGCTGGAACATTTGTAGCTCTTTTCATCCACCACATGCTTGGGGATATGAACATAAAGATGTATAGGATGCATGAATTCTTCCAGGACAAGGCTCTTCCTCTCCTTATCCCATGGAATCCAAACATAGACCTAGCCGAGATCAACGACGACAGAGCAGGAAGGGTTTTGGATGCCATATGGAATGCGAATCCGCAGAAGGTTTTCAGTACGGTCGTTGATTTTGCTATCCGCAGTCATTCCCTTGAAACGGATGTGATACATGGTGATACTACGTCCAAATCATTTCAAGGCGCATATGACGATCAGATAGAGGAAATAGGAATACCGTTCATCACACAGGGGTGTTCCAAAGACCATCGGCCGGATCTAAAGCAGTTGGTCTTTGGAGTGGGAACTACCAACGATGGTGTCCCCCTCATCGGAGAGATAACGAACGGTAATGAATCGGATATGACGTTGAATGGTCGGTGGGTAAAGAAACTGAGGACGATGTTGCAAAAGGATCCAGATGATTTTCTTCTCTACATTGCAGATAGTTCACTCGTGACAACCGATAACCTCAGACTGAGACATCAGGAGAACATCGATATCATCTCTCGATTACCAGGCAGGTTCGGTCTGGAAGGGGAGCTCAAGAGGAAAGCACTAGCTAATAATTCGTGGGAAGATATCGGAAAGATATCTCCCGAAAAGAACGCTGCATTTTACCGATACCTGAATACAACAGGATGTATTGATGGACGAGATTATAGATTTGTAGTTGTCCATTCGGACAGCAAGGATAAACGTAAACTGAAATCTCTAGATAAATCTGTACGTAAGGAACACAAAAAAGGAAGCGGTGCACTGAAAGACTTGACTAAAAGACCTTTCGTATGTCAGAGAGATGCTGAGATCGAAGCCGAAAGATTTCTCAAAGAAAGTTCATTGAAGTACCATGATATAGATTGGAATATCGAATCAAGAGAGGAGAAAGTAAAAAGGAAGAAAAGAGGAAGGCCAAAGAAAGGAGATATCATACCGACTAAGACACGATACTACTTGTCTGGATCATTGAGAATTAATGAAGAGAACTACACATTTGAACGGGAGCTATGCGGTTTATTCGTTCTTATAACCACTCTTATGGATATCGAAGAATATCCTGCAGGAAGGATATTGAGAGAATACAAAGGACAGATGAATGTCGAAAGGATATTCAAATTCATTAAGAATCCCGCATGGGTAGGTTCTTTCTGCTTGAAAACCCCTGAACGTATAGCTGCACTTGGATATGTTTTGCTGATGGCGGCAGTAATATACACGCTGTGGGAAAGGCGTGTAAGGAAAGCGTTGTCGAAAGAAGGGGTCAAACCGATCAGAGGTCTAAATCAACAGAAGACCAAAAAACCGACCGCATATGCCCTCCAGACAGTGTTATCTGGAATACTCGTTCAGTCACAGAAAAGCGACAACGAGTTGACGATGTGGTTGCCTAAACCACTCAATATAAATCAGAAACGAGTTGTTGAATTCTCAGGATATAGCGAGGAGATTTATCACGGCGAGTGGAGGATCAATAAAAAAATTTGACTTGAAAAAAGGTGCGAAATATGGGTTCTAGGTTCTTACTTTGAGATGATTGAAAGGGTGGCGGATTAAAGTGAGCATGATTGACATCCTTATATCTTCTTTATCACTGCGGATGAAGCGAGATAATTAAAGACCGTAACTCCGACGATTTACGCCATAGGTAGGGCTTCAGGGAACAAATCCACGATCTTTCTGGCCTGCTTTGGAATTTTTGCATAGAATTCCTTGCCCTCCAGTCCGATAACCCGTTCAACCTTCGATAGCTCGTAGAATACCTCATGTACGCTGATTTTGCTAGTTTTCTATGGTCGGTCAGGCTCTGGCCAGAAACACGCACATGATCGCCGTCAACGACCACTACTGCG
>JAWOAU010000050.1:0-9453 GCA_046498385.1 Thermoplasmata archaeon
GGTAGATACAGTAGTATGAGACGTGATGCTTTAACGAAAACGTTTCCCTTGCGGCGGATATCGTGGGTTAACATATTGTACATTATTGTAGATACAATAAACGTTATAACTATCCCAATCAATACATTTTGCAATTCTACGGATGCACTAATTATCATCCAAAATAAGAATAGGGTTGTCCAGGTAACGACTACCTTCTCCCATTTTGGTAAGGTTTGCAATTCATAATTGTAGAGTAGGGTCCTATTATTTATCTCCTGGATTCTTTCTTTTAGGTAATGTGGTATTCTACTCATTTCACGTACAGATAAACAATCTACGTTATATCTCTTTTGGGCAGTACTTTGGATAAGTGAAAATGTAAATTCCTTGACACCAAATGAATTTTAACATCCAAAAGTTATGAAGAAAAAACACAAATATGGGCCTTACAATGTGGGGAGCATGTCAGATGATGTTCGTAGTATCGTACTAAAGTACGCTTTGAGGAACGCTGTCAAATTCCACGGAAAAGCAACCGTGGGTCCAGTGATGGGAAAAGTTATGGGAGAATATGAAGGATGTAGGAAGGACCCACAGGACACCAAATCGTTGATAGAAGAGGTGATCGGAGAGGTAAATGAGATGTCACCTCAGGAACAGAACCATGCTCTCAGGGAACTTATGCCAGAATACTTTGAGGAAAAAGAGGAGGAAGAAGAACATCTCCCTGAACTTGATGCGGATTCAGTGGTCATGCGCTTAGCTCCATACCCCAGCGGACCCTTGCATATCGGGAACGCAAGGATGGTGGTGCTCAACGACGAATACGTTAAAAGACACGACGGTAAATTGATTTTGTTCTATGATGACACAATAGGTTCCGAAACGAAGAAGCCCCTGGAAGTCGCCTACGACCTCATCAAAGAAGGACTCGACTGGTTGGGTGTGGAGTGGCACGAAACGCACTACAAATCCGAGCGTATGGATTTATACTACCAGTACTGTGAAAAGCTCATAGAGATGGGTGAGGCCTACGTATGCCAATGTTCCGCAGAAAGGCTTAGGAGTTACAGGAAAAGGGGTGTGGAGTGCGAACACCGCTCCAGGACCATAGAAGATAACAAAGATATGTGGGACGCCATGCTTGCCGGCACCTTGGATGAAGGAGAGGCCGTGGTCAGGATAAAAACGGACATGGAATATCCCGATCCTGCCTTCCGGGATAGGGTTCTCTTTCGCATATCAAAGCAACCCCACCCCCGGGTGGGCGATAAATATCACATATGGCCCCTGCTAGAGTTCTCCTGGGCAGTGGATGACCACCTACTGGGGATGACCCATGTACTGCGGGGTAAGGACCTCATGATGGAGGATAAGATGGAGCAGTATATCTGGGACCTCTTCGGCTGGGACGGGCCGGAATTTCTTCACTACGGTATGCTTCGGTTGGAGGAATTCAATTTGAGCAAGAGCGATTTTCAGAGAAAGTTGAAAACAGGGGAGATACACGGTTGGGACGATCCCAGGACATGGACACTTCAGTCCCTGAGGAGACGAGGGATACAGCCGGAGGCCGTAAGGGAGTTCATCATAGGCTTTGGAATGTCACTAACGGATATAGCGGTACCCGCTTCAAAATTGTATGCAAAGAACCGGGAACTGGTTGATGACCGGGCCAACCGATATCACTTTATAGCCGAGCCCGTAAAAGTGAAGTTGAACGGTGAAATCGACATAAATGAGGCTGAATTACCTTTTCACCCGGACCACCCGGAAAGGGGAAATAGAGTGTTAAAGACCTCCGATACGGTCTTCCTTGCAAGAAAAGATTGGGAGAAATTTCAGGGCAAAGAGGTGCGTTTCAAGAACTTCTGCAACATAAAGTTAGAGGGTAAAAAAGGTGAGATAACCGGTTACGAGAACAAGGATATAAGGAAGATACACTGGCTTTGCGACGGTATCCTTGCCAGAGTGGAGATGCCGGACGGTTCATACCAGGAAGGCTTGGTAGAACCCACCATAGAAAGTGAGGACGAAGGAAAGGTAGTCCAATTCGAGAGGTACGGTTTTGTCAGATTACTAGATACCAAAGAGTCGATTCAGGCGGTATTCGGTCACAGGTAGAACCCAAACCATTAAATCCGCCAAAGGGATATCTTATATCATGGATCCTCACAAGCATTGTGGTGTATGCGGTAAGCCGGTTCCCCTCGAGGAAACCTTCTGCTCGGAAAAATGCAGGGAGGAGTACAAAGAAATGCTTTCCAAGAGAAGAAATCGAATGTACATGATCTACGCACTCCTTGCCATCTTACTTGTTTTGATGTTCCTGCGTATTGTATAACTGGATGGTATGATGAATAAAAAAGTCATATTGGGAGGAACATTTCATGAACTTCACCGCGGTCACAAAAAGATGCTGAAAACAGCTTTAGACATGGGAGATGTCACAATCGGTCTGGTGTCCGACGAATTTTTGTCTAGATGGAAGCCACATGTCGACGCTCCGATGGAGATAAGAAAGCGTGAATTGGAGGAATACCTTTCCCGCTACGATAATTGGGAGATCGTGGAGATATCCGACCCCTACAGCGAAGCTTTAGATGGCAAATACCATGTCCTGGTGGTTTCCTGGGATACCAAAGAAAGGGGAATGGAGATAAACGAAATGAGACGAGATATAGGGGAAAATTCCCTGGATATCGTTGTGGTGCCTCCGGTCCTCGCTCAGGATCTCATACCCATCAGTTCCACCCGGATACGCCAGGAGCTCATAGACCGTGCCGGTAAAAGGTTGAAACCCGTTAAGATACACGTAGGTTCGGAAAACGTTGTTAAAATACAGCAGGTAGAAAAGGTATTTTCCAAGCTCTTTGAAACCGATATCGTTGGTAATAAAATCGATAATACAAGGGAACTGCCCGTGGATCAGAAAACTATCGAACAGGCTAAAAAAAGGGCGGCCGTACCTCCCGGTTACGACTATGGAATAGGTATAGAGAGCGGACTGTTCGCTAAACACGACACACACATGTCTGCGGAATATGCGGTTATCAGGGACTCTACTTCCTTTGAAACCCTCGGCCACGGACTGGGTTACCCAGTACCCGAGCGGTGGATGATAAGAGCGGAAGACGGCGAATCGTTGAAAGATATTATGGAAGATTGTTTTCGGGAGTATGAAAATAAAGCCGTAGATGCCTTGAGCCGGGGTGCCCTTTCAAGAGAGCAATGTATCAGAAGTGCTTTGACATGTGCCTTGATACCACGGCTTAATATTGAACACTATGCTTACGGATTTAGGCACGGTCCTGTGAAAAGATTTATAACAGATGTTGTATCTACATTTGAACGTAAACGTACTAACGTCTCCAAGAGATGAATGGTAAATGGCCAAAAGTTCTAAATTAGGATTGGCGGATATAAAGTCCGAAAGGAGCGATCCCTTGACCGAGAATGAACCGAAATCGGATACCGAAGAAGCTTTTGCTGAATTAACAAGAGTCGAAGATATAACCAACAAGATCGCAAAAATCCTGATTCGCAACGGGATAAAGGACATCAAGGCTATCGGAGATATGGAGGAAGAAGAACTCTCTGAAATGATTGGAGGAAATACTAAAAAGGCATCGGATATAAAGAAAGAGACAGCCCACATGTTAAAAGGGAACGAAAACGAGTCGGAAAATTCATCAAGTAATCACGATGAGGAAGGAATAGGGGATGATGCTCTGTCCAAATGGCTTACCGGTGATACCCAGGAGGACCTTGGAGGCCTTTTGGAAGATGAAATCGAAAAGGCGAAAAAAAAGGATATAAAAAAGAAAGACGATGACGATGATACGGACCACGATGCTTTGAAGTCCTGGTTAACCGGTGAAGACGATTCCTTCGACGATTGGTTGGGTGAAGAAACCTTCGAGGATGAAAAGGAAGAATTTAAAGAAGAAATGGCAGAGAAGGAAGAACTGCTGGAAGAATCAAAAAAGAAATTGGATACCCAGCTTGCCGAAATTTCTCTTTTAAAACAGGAGTTTCAAAAAAGGCTGGAAGAAGTAGATTCCAACGAGTTCGATCCTCAGCCGATTATAGAAGAAAACGTAGATTTAAGAGGGCAGGTAGCCAGGTTGGAGGAAAATATCGCCCAGTTGGAACAAGAAAAACAGGAGCTAATAAACGACGTGATGGAGATAAAACAGGGCAGCGTAGCTATGCTGAAGTATTTGAAGACTCAAAAAACTCAAGATGCACCGATAGTAGAAAGTGAAGATGTAGAGAGACTCAAACGTGAGAACGAAGAGCTGAAGGAACGTATCAAGGTCATGGAGTCATCCGGCGATTATAAGGGTATGGATGACGACGATGTCTCTAAAAGTTTGGCAAAGAACGAGGCACTGCTTGAAAGAAAAGAAAAAGAGATTGAGAAAAAGGATGAGCGTATCGAGGACCTTCTGCATGAGCTTGAGTTCAAGAAGAAAGAATTGAAGAATATTAAAGATAAGATGGAGTTCAAAGACGAAGAATTGAGCAAAAGGGAAGAGGACCTGATACACCGAGAAGAAGTGATGAAAAAACAAATGATGGAGATGGAATCCTTAAAAGAGGAATTCGGAGGTACTACTGAGAAAGAAAGAAAACGGCATCTGGAGGACCTTGAAAAGGAGATATCACGTAAGGAGCAGGAGATAAGGGCCAAAGAGAAATATATAGAGCAGAAGCAAAGAGAGCTCCGGTCTAGAGAAGAGGAGCTCATAGATGAAGAGTTGGAGGAGCGGCAGGAAGAGATCTTGATGGAAATAAAACAAGAAAAGGCAAAGACCGGTACATCTAGGCTCGATGACCTGACAATGGGCGGTATCCCCCTGGGCTCCAACGTTTCCATCTACGGACCGCCGCACTCCGGAAAGAGGGTGCTGATAAATTCATTTATTGCCGAGGGAATTGAAAAGGGAGTACCTGCTATCTGGGTGGTCACAGATAAAACGGTGGGGGATATCAGAGAGGAGATGAAATTCGTACTTCCTACGTATAAAGAGTACGAGATGAGAGGGTTGATATATTACGTCGATGCCTACTCCATAGGCATGGGTGAAGATATAGATGAGGGAAATCAAGTAGATAATATTACGTATATAGACGGCCAGTCTAACATCGAAGCCATAACCAAGGCGGTTGAAAAATATTCCAAGGAGATTATGGAAAATCATCGTTACTATCGATTGGCTTTCGTTTCCATTTCCACGTTAATAGCGTATCTGGATACGTCCACCACTTTCCGTGCATTGCAGCCCTTTGCAGGCAGGAGAAAGAGGGACCGTGCGGTCTCCATGTATACCTTGGAAAAGGGTATGCACAGCGAACAGGACATATCCATGTTGGGCCACATGATGGACGGTGAGATAGAATTCAAGTTCCAGCAGCTCAATACTTTCCTAAAGGTAGGTGGACTGGGAGACGTTCAAACCAGAGATTGGGTCAAATATACATTCAGCAAGAGCGGGATCACCATGGGTTCGTTCTCTCTGGACACCATCCGGTGAAATCAGTTACTACCTACCTTTTTTGTTTTCTTTAGGGTTCTTAGTTCTAAGGCTGGTATATTCTAGGTTGTTATTTTTTCTATCGGACTCCGGGTTGAATGCATAATAAATACCCATAATAAAAATGGCACCTCCAAAAAATATCATACTAGAATAAAACATACGTATTACCCGGGCCTCCTCGACTTGCCCTGGCAGGGTGTCTTCTTCCAGATTATCGTGATATTGGACCAAAACCAGTCCCGCCAGGACTATGAACAAACCCGCCACCAGCACGACTACGGCCCTAATTCGGTCTTTGTCCATATTTAAATCTCATGAACTGCAGTATAAATAAACGTTATCATCCTGTATTATCTCGATAGCCTCAAAAGTATCGCTTCTTCGGGCATGAAAAAGAAATCAGGGTATATATAATGGTTAAACTAGATGATATCGGAGCCTGTCAAGTTTTTAGTGATAGGTCCCTAAGATACGTTAAGATCCATGGCCAGGTCGTGAGATTATACCGTGATCTATTCCCCGGCATACATAACAAAGGTAATAAACTAGTTAGATATGCACTTGATTGATGAAGATAATAGCCCATGGTGGAGTAGGAAGTTCTAGAGAGTTGGACCCACACGTTATGGATGCCGTCAAAGAGGGGAGCAGAGGTGCGGAGGACGCTTTGAGTGCGGTTGTAGGGGTTGTTTCAAAGCTGGAAGATGAGCCGATGTTTAACGCAGGGACCGGTTCCAGGATGAGATTAGACGGGTCTATACAGATGGATGCCGCGGTGATGTACCGTGGCGAGATCGGTGCGGTAGGTGCTCTGGAAAGGGTTAAAAATCCTGTTCAAGTGGCAGCCGAGATTTACAGAGGGCCCTATGTGTTTCTAGTGGGAGATGATGCAAAAAGATTCGCCAGAGGCATGGGTTTTGAAACCTACGATCCATCCACCGAAAAAAGAAGAGAGGAACTGTTGAAGATGCAGGAAAAATTGAACAATCATGAAGACCTGAAAAAAATATATGACGTAGTGGACGGCGGGGATACCGTGGGATGTGCCGCATCCTTTAACGGAGAATATGCCGCCGCCGTATCAACCGGAGGTACCAGTTACTGCATAAGAGGTAGGATCGGAGACAGCCCCCTGGTAGGTTGTGGTTTTTACGCCGGAGAGAGGGGTGCGGTAATCACGACCGGTAAAGGGGAAGAGATAATCAAGGACCTCACCGCCTACAGGTGTTACGAGTTGATACCTGAATACGGGTTGTCCGGTGCCTGTGAAAAGATGGTCGAGGAATTCAACAAAGATGTGACCATCGGTGTGATCGCCGTTGGCGAAGAAGGAACTGCGGCGGCTAGCAGCAAGGACATGTCCCAAAGCAATCTATAATTTTATATGTGATAAGTACTTCCTTGTTGATTATCCTATGAAGAATTTCTATCAAATTATGGAGGAACTGCTCGAATTCGACGGGTACGAACTGCTATTTGGGGGACATGGTAAACTCGTCGGTAAAAAAGGAGAGGATTTTCGTAGCATAATAATCGCTGGTGAAGACGTTACCAAGAGAGATATAACAGACCTAGATGATTCCGAGGGGGAAAAGATCTTGGTTATCTTCGGAGATGTGACCGACGAATTGAAGGAGTTACTCCCAGACGTGGAGATATGGGACCGGGAGGACCTCATACACAAGTTCGGCGTGATGGTATTTGAAAAATCAATTATCGAAGGAGTTTTAGAAGGAGACCCAGCGGGATCTGACTTGGACTTTGATGTAAAGTATTATGGTAAAGAAAGCACACTTAAACCGATTATGGATTTTGAAGATGTGAAAAACCTGTCGGAGAAGATGGTCAACGCCTTCAGATACCGTCTTGAGCTGGTTCCCTATTATCGGTTCAAATACCAGGTGTTCGACGAAGAAGGAGAAATGTATATGAACGCCATTTCCGGTAGAAATTATTTCTGGAACAGATCATTCAAAAGGGTGAAGGAGATCAAAAGGTCACATTTCAAACTGGAACCCAAGATATCAAAGGAAAAGGCCTATAAAAAAGCCCTGCAAAAGCTGCGGGAAAAATATTCAACCACGCACACGGAAGAATGGGAAGAAAACGGTGCCACCATAGTAGAAAAGAAAAAAATCATTCCGGAAAAGGAAGATATGGAGTTGATGAGTCCCGAAATCGTTTTCGTACCGATATGGGCGGTTGAGGGGACCGACGGGGGGATCGTAATAATCAACTCTGCCACGGGCAAGATCGAGCATGAGCCGGACCACGAAGACAGTATACTGAGATCTACTTGGGAGGAGTGATCACAGCCAGTAGACAACAACTTGGGAGTTAGAGTAAATAGAATATCTGTGATGAGGTACGGTATTGCGGACATTTATTCTTGTCCACTCGGGATCAGAACTATTCATTATATTTCTAACCGTACCTTGATGCAGTACATAATAACGAACATCGTTCTCGTCTATCCAATTTTGTACCTCAGGATCATCTATATGACGGCGGTATATTCTCACCTGTACGCGACCAGGGTCATAGGGCAAACCGCTCCAGTACCAGTCTTCCATCACAAATAAGGATTTTGGATACTCTATGAATTTCCTTATGGACCTAGTTTCAACCTTATCAAAATCGTATCTATCTATGCTGCCATACCCTCGTTCAAGGTTTGCTCCGGAGGGGTGTGGTGTAAAGGCATCAATCTGACGTGCGATGATATAATGTCCGATGGTTCCATACTGTGAGCTTTTTTGATAAAATCCCATCTCGAAAGAAGAATCTGCCATCCAATAGGGATGAACGCTATCATAATCTCTATAAAGAAAAATTCCAGGTAAGACTGAGGCAGTTATAAGGAAAACCATGAAACCAACTACCGAGATCTTTTTTGAACGATATGTCTTAATGTACCTTTTAAAGGTGAACAATGCATAAACTATAAAAATAGATAACAGGGGGAGTAGTACGATGGCTACATACAAAGTACCCCCCATAAAAAAAAGAAATAAAATAAAGGTCGATAGGAGCACGGTCTCTTTGATGTGTCTTTTCCTATTGAATAGCAAAAGCAAAAATCCAAAGGGTGCGAAGATGGAGAACAAACCTGTGTATTTCCCATAATTGTATCCCATGGCGACGATGTATGAACGGATACTCCTTTCCCCTATTATTTCCTGGGGAGTTCTATCCCAGATCATCTCAAGGAAAGGAATTTCCGTAAAAAAATACATCC
Source organism: Thermoplasmata archaeon (assembly GCA_046498385.1). Taxonomy (GTDB): domain Archaea; phylum Thermoplasmatota; class Thermoplasmata; order Halarchaeoplasmatales; family Halarchaeoplasmataceae; genus Halarchaeoplasma. The sequence continues at coordinate 8,764 of JAWOAU010000050.1, forward strand.
CAAATAACACCGCGATGCTTAAAAAAATCAATATTAAATTTACCCTCCGTCCGGCTTTTTTATGGGATACGAATATGGGTGCGGTAAAAGTATGCAAAAGATATCCTAAAGTCAGCCCTGCGATGATCACCAAAACAAATATCCCCATCCGATGGGTTGTAAACAAGATGAATCCAAAAAGGAACATAAGAGAGATGTTTTGTATACTTTTATCTTCGATGAACTTGAACATCAACCACAGAAATAATGGGAATAAAGAAATGAACAAACCTCTAGTGGATATCTGTTGATGGGTATAAAAATTGTATCGGGTAGTCAAAGTGAATACTGCGGAAACCGCGACTGCAAAGTAGGCATTCCTTTTGAATTGGAGAGAAGCCATAAACATACCTAAAGCCGCTAATATACTCTGTATGAACGAAAAGGGAGTGATCAAATAAAACAAGTCTACGGATGTTGTAGATGAATATGCGGCCATCAAGGAATGGACTCCCGAAGGCATAGACAATGGATACAAACCAAAAAAAGAAAATATGGATTGGGCCCCAGGTATCGTTCCACTGTCCAAGATAAGGTTTGTGAGACCTCTTGAGTAAAAAGATTTTCATGTACAAATATATCTTTTATAGCCACATTAACTCGGTCATAATGCCCTTTGGCAAATTCGCAATAATCAGGATTACATTTTTG
>JAWOAU010000090.1:0-5875 GCA_046498385.1 Thermoplasmata archaeon
CTTATGTTTTTTAAATATATCAAACAATCCTAACCGTTCGTAATACTTCTGCACGGTTACGATTGTTCCAATCGGAAAAGATATATTGTTGTTCGGTTTTATCTGTCTTGCTCTTAGGGATGTTATTTTTGTTTGCATGAAAAGAACTGAACTAAGAGCACCTTTTATCTCTTACTGTCAAACTTGGGTTACAACATCTTGTAACTAACTTTAAAATATCTTTTTAAGCACGATGCAATTAGATCGCTGAGATACCATATATCTCGACCCCTACTTCAGCCGGAACGACTTCACCCTCTTCCTGGGCGACTGCATCAAGATGATCCCAGAATTGAAAACAAAGGTGAACATGATCTTCGCGGACCCACCGTATCATCTCTCGACAAAGAACGGCTTCACCGTACATGCGGGAAAAAGAGTGCCGGTGTACAAGGGAGAATGGGATGAGCCGTCAACATTGCAGCAACAGCTTCAGTTCCACATGGACTGGATAACTGTATGCAGGGATATACTCGAACCAAACGGTACCATATGGATCAGCGGAACGTACCATTCCATATACCTATGCGGTTACGCACTGCAGAAGCTCGGGTTCGACATCATCAACGATATATGCTGGTACAAGCCCAACGCACCTCCGAACCTATCGTGTAGATACTTCACACACTCTCACGAAACGCTGATATGGGCAAGGAAGAATGGTAAGCATACATTCAACTACGAGTACACCAAGTACGGTAAATTCCCGGAAGACAGACTGAAAAATCCGAACAAACAGATGCGCTCAGTTTGGTCGATACCAACGACCCCTAAAAGGGAGAAGAAGATGGGAAAACATCCGACACAGAAGCCCCTGGCTTTACTTGAGCGGATCATATTAGCATCGACAGAAAAGAACGACCTGATACTGGACCCCTTCACAGGATCCTCAACCACAGGGATAGCAGCGTATCAACATGGAAGGAGATTCATCGGTATAGACAAGGAAAAAGAATACCTTGAGATATCGAAACGGCGATTCAGAGGATACCAGAAGCAATCCACATTAAACCATTTCTAAAAAAGAAGCGAAAAAACTTGGTGAGGGATGCCACACACCAAACCCTTTCCATCCTCGATTAGAGCTGTGCACGCTACAAAAATGCACTTTAAACGAAATCATTTATATATCAGTTCGTTATTACTGCATACAACCATGTTGTTAGAATCCGATCTCCGTATCCTTTCAGCACTAAACACCCCCGCATCCATATCTGAGTTAAGTGAGAGCACGGGATATAGTATCAGTTATGTTTCAGAACGAATATCACACCTTGAAGAGCTTGAGCTCGTAGCAGTATCTCGTGAAGGGCGCTCGAAAAAGGTACGAGCACTTCCCACTAAGTTACTTGAAAACTATAAAGACCTCACTTCACGTTACCTTCATATCGATTTTCCCTCTTTGATCTCTCCTTCGATGCTTCAGGTATGCTGGTTCTTAGATAAACCAACGGACGTTAGCCATATGAAATCGAAACTCGAACTGCGACGCCGACGTATCTATCAACTATTGGAAAAACTACAGACTAGAGGGTTCATCACAAAGCAGAAAAATAAATACTCGATCACGGGCAGGATGAACGGAATCGTTCGGTTCGCTCAAACCGTCATCCAGTATGAACATCAACATAGAACCGATACATACATCCCCGGTTCAAGAGTTATCTGGAGCTCACCACACGAATCATTGGTCATACCCTCTGAGGAATATACCGAAAATATCCTTGACAAACCGGACTGGTATCTGACCGGGATACCGCGTTTTTCAGATTACGGTCTCGACTTTTTTACCGCGAGACCCACTTATTTTTACTCCGAGATCAGCGATAAATTAACCCCCGCAGAGATCATATCTCATACACTCATCGAAGAAACAGATACGCGAAACCTTAGTTACTGTGCCCTATTGATGGTATCTGAAGATATCTCTTTCGAAAATCTGAAGAGGGCTTCGGTGTACTATGATATCGAGGAAATAGTGGATGCATTGGTCACGTTCGTCGAAACAAAGGGTGAAACCATATCCGACAATCTACCCGATTGGCAGGGGTTCAAGTCATTGGCAAAACAGTACGGGGTGACTTTGTAAAATGCGTGTGATGAACAGCCGAGTATCCATCAAAGCGGAGTTCACATCTATCGATGAGGAGATAGATAGGGAGATAACAGTCTATCTTATGGGTGGCGGTGCCATGACCTTCCGAGGATTGAAAAATTCTACGTATGATCTGGATTTACTCGTTACTACCCGTCATGACTTTGAATCACTACGTGACCTTCTGCTTGGATTTGATTACAAAAGAGTAAAGAACCCTACCGATGAGTACAAGACATTAGGTGCTGCCGTACTCCTAGAGAAAGATGGGTCATGTAGATTTGATATATTTGACAGAAAGGTCATCAAAAAAATCAGATTAACTCATGGAATGAGGGAACGAGCCGACGAAATATTCACAGGTTCAAAACTATGTGTATATGCTCTCAGTAATGAGGATATCTTCCTTTTCAAAGGCGTTTCCGGACGGACACGTGACATTACCGACATGGTAAATTTAGTTGAAACAGGGTTAGCTTATGATGTTATCATCAAAGAATTTCTAAACCAACTACCCATGAATAAAGGAAAAGCAGAGAGGGATATATTGATCAATACACCTGAAGATCATCCCGTGATCGCCTTTGAACGTGCCTTAGAATCTCTTCCGATGACCCTTCCAAGATCATTCATGACTCAGATAGAACATGAGGCAGATAGAGTTCATGCGGAATTCGAGATCATGAACGAGGTTGTGGAACAGACAACTATCACTAAGATGGTCGACTACCTTGTACCAAAAAGAACAGTGAGTATCAATTCTCGTGCTGATGTTGAAAATATCTTGGAGGGACTTGCTGCTAAAGGACTTATTGAGTTAGACGGTGAGAATATCAGACTTAAGAATTTCTGAGCCGAGTTTTTTGAAACCATCTTAAAACGGATTAAAATAACGTCCTGGTGTTTGTAAAACTGTTAAAAGACGTTTGAAAAACATCTGAAAACTGTTAAAAGACGTTCGGGTAACCCCACACCTCCCCCCAATTATGAAACTCGGCAGTTATCATAACTACCCAGACACCCAATATCCCTCCTCCCACTCACCCCCAAAATCATTATGAACAACGGCAGTTATCCCCCAAATAATTATGAACAACGGCATGTGAATCATCTATGAAACTCGCCCGGTAATTACTGCGAACATAACTTGTTTGAAAGGCCATGGGATGAAATCCCAGCTGTCTTTCATAATCAAAACTGCCGTCTTTCATCTATGAATTCAAATGAATGAAACGAATAACGTACCATCTTAAAATAAATCTGTCATCAGCTCTAAACGATAGTACTACAACGATTGAAATCCAGAGAAAGGTTTAAATTACCTCACCACTGTTATGAATATACCGTTGGTTTATGGAAAACGATATAAACGATAGCTCCATGTAAATTTCAAGTAAATACTCGGTGGTCAAATATGCAATATCTGGAAATAAATGAAGAAAACCGAAAAGTGATCTTAGAGTTGTTTGATAAAGGTATAGATGAAGAGGGATACATAGTCGATGAAACTGGAAAAAGAGTTACATGTCCGTATACCAAAGAGCAAATAAGGTCAGATGACTTTTCGATCCTTCCGGGTTCAGCCACATTCGTGAAAAATAGATCATACTGTTTCGCTGAACATATTGCCAGACATTAGATCGTTAGAGTAAAATTTTGATTTCCATGGCCCCAGGAAAAAAAGACATTTCTCGACAAGATATCCACGAAAAAGAGATAATTGGAATAAGGGTTATCAAAAATATCGCTGAAAAAGCGTTTTCTGGTATGATACCCGGCGCTCAGATTCTGAACGCTATCAAAGAGATTATTATCTTTTATGGGTTACTACCCGACGATTGGAAGGTAAAAGCAAAACAGATATTCAAAAAACTCTGGAACCGAGAACAGGTTACTCTCTCTACCGATACTGAGAAAGCAAAATCCATTTTCGAGGTTGATTTTGAAGACGAGAGGATCAAGGAATTGTATAATCTTCTTCCCCCTGCGGATAAATCCGCTTTAAGATTGGGTAAACTCATCGATGATTACAATAGAAAGGGGTTACATAGTGAGGTCGGGGATGTTCGAGCGGTTGTTGGAACGGTTCGGATTGATAGAATATCAGGGGGACGAAGGAATTTTTTCCAGTGGTAGACCCATCGTGAATAAGGACCTGATCGACCATGTTTTCAAGTGGAAGATGTTGTAAGTACAGTTCATGTTTTGCTTAGCATTATCGGTAACAGCATATATGCTCTAAAACTTAGTTTTTTTGTATGCCGTATAACTTATATGTTGTAAAACTTATTGTCTGTTCATGGACGAGATACCATTCAAATACGAAAAACCGGCACGGCCCCTTACTTCATCTACAGGGGAAGCAAACTTGAAGAGCTGTATCCTACTGTTCGAAGGTGACCGCGGGAGGGGATATCATCTTATCTTTGGCGTATCATAAAAGGGCATCGGATGTAGCACGAGACGTGAACATGCCTCTCTCAGCACCCCCCGGTTATATGGATTATCTGATGAGGGTGGGGATGGTAGAGAAGAAAAAACGGGGAATTTACCGATTGTCGGATCCAGTGTTCAATGATTGGGTAAAACGGATGCAAGTGATCCTACACAGCTAAATATCCTAGTCGATAAATTGGTCGAACATGTTAAAGAACTGCACGCTAAAATGATTTTAAATACCCCTTTAGATAATTACGGTCTATGGCGAGTAACAGGTTCATACCGTTAACCCAGGGCAATATAAAGGACATAGTATGCTGTCCCGGTGGAACGGATATCGCGGATAAAGAGATGAAAGGGGATATTTACAAAACAGTCTCGTGGAGGAAGGAGATGATGGATAAAGGGATGGAAGGGATCGTTCATTATCGTGATGGTATCCCAGCCGGTTTCGTAGAGTACATGCCGTCGGAAACCGCTCCAATGCCTATCATCGCCCCGGGTGCATGTACGCTCATGTGCTTTCACTGGAAGGTTCTCAGTGATAATGGGCATCTGGAAGAGGAGTTTTTTATGCTTGAAAAAACCATAGAAAAAGTCGAAGATCGATTCACCGGGATGGCGGTTTTAGCTTACGATCACCCATCTCACTTTCCCATAAGTATGATGGAACGTTTGGGATTTAACACAGTGGAGACTCAGGACTACCTTCATCTGATGTGGAAACCCTTCAAAGAAGTTAAAGATAAACCGAGATTTACCAAAGAAGTTTATTTCCCAGAAACCCCGGCTTCCGAAGATCAAGTGATAATCGAGCAGGGATACAGTCACAGATGTGCATACAGCATCCATAATGCAAATAGAATTCAAGATATGATCAACAACGATATCGATTCGGAGAAAATAACACATCTACTTCACACCGTAGACACAAGAAAAGATGCCTTAAAGTATTCGGTCTCACCGTGGAATTGGGACTGGCTCTACATAAACGGCGCCCGCTTTGAGATGATCAACGTCAACACAGAACAACTAAAAAACGATATTTTAGAAAGACTCTAGGTTTCTTCCCTCTGGTGCAGTGGAATTCAACCTACACACTAATGAATACCAGGGATACCTTTTCTCCTAAGTATCCACATACCCTTCCACCGGCTATACTTAGATTTCATCTTCTCGGCTCCACAATACTATCCCCCTCTTTATATTTTCGTAGAGTGCTTCGTTCTCCTTTTTGAATATTGTAAAATCTTCCGATCTAACTATGAACGGAGAGATCATTTCGGATCCTCTGATCCTTTC